>JANNDB010000723.1:0-3477 GCA_031387285.1 Betaproteobacteria bacterium
GCGTTGAGCGTATCGAAGATTGTCTCCACCAGCAGGATGTCGCTGCCGCCTTCCACCAGCGCCAGCGCCTGCTCGTGGTATGCCGCGCGCAATTGCTCGAACGTGACGTTGCGCGCGCCGGGGTCGTTCACGTCCGGGCTGATGCTCGCCGTCTTGGGTGTGGGGCCAAGGGCGCCGACCACAAAACGCGGCTTTTCGGGGGTGGAGTACTTGTCGCAGGCAGTGCGCGCCAGCCGGGCCGAGGCGTAGTTCATCTCGCGCGCGAGATGCGCCATGTCGTAATCGGCCTGGGCTACCGTGGTGGCGCCAAAGGTGTTGGTTTCCACCATGTCGGCGCCGGCCGCGAGGTAGGCTTCGTGGATGCTCGCCACCACGTCCGGCCGCGTGAGGCTGAGCAGTTCGTTGTTGCCCTTGATGTCCTTGTGGAAGTCCTTGAAGCGTTCGCCACGGTAATGCTCCTCGCCCAGGCGAAAGCGCTGGATCATGGTGCCCATGGCGCCGTCAAGGACAAGGATGCGCTGCGCCAGCAAGGCAGGCAGCTGCCCGGCGCGGGTGTAGGGAGCTTTCGGCATAGTCTGTATTGTAGAAAGTGGCATCCCTGGGGCCTTCCCTGCTGGCAAATGCCCGGACAATACCGGGCATGGAAGTGATCGGGTCATGAGCGCGGTTTTGCCGCAGGTGCAGCGCGGGGGTCAGGCCGAACGCGCCATCCTGCGCGAGGTGTTCGGATACGCTGATTACCGCGGACCGCAACAGGAAGTCATCGAACATGTGAGTGCGGGCAGCGACGCACTGGTCCTCATGCCCACCGGCGGCGGCAAGTCGCTGTGTTACCAGATACCCGCGATCGCCCGGCAGCGTGCCGGCCACGGCACCACCATCGTCATCTCGCCGCTGATCGCGCTGATGCATGACCAGGTCGGCGCCCTGCATGAGGCTGGCGTCAGCGCGGCGTTCCTGAATTCCACCCTGTCACAGGACGAAGCCGCGCAGGTCGAGCGGCAGATGCTGCGCGGCGAACTCACCTTGGTCTATGCGGCGCCCGAGCGCGTGACCACTCCGCGTTTCCTGGCTCAGCTCGATGCGATGCGCGAGGGCGGGCGGCTCAGCCTGTTTGCCATCGACGAAGTGCATTGCGTGAGCCAGTGGGGCCACGACTTCCGCCCCGAATACCGCGCGCTCACTGTGCTGCACGAGCGGTATCCGGGTGTCCCGCGCATCGCGCTCACGGCGACTGCCGATGCGCAGACCCGCGTTGACATCCTGGAGCGACTGCAGTTGCGCGAGGCGCGCGCCTTCGTCAGCAGTTTCGACCGCGCCAACATCCGCTACACCATCGTCGAGAAGCAAGACGCCACGGCGCAACTGTTGCGGCTCATCCGCGCGGAGCATGAGGGCGAGGCGGGTATCGTGTATTGCCAGTCGCGCAAACGGGTCGAGGAGATTGCCCAGACCTTGTGCCAGGAGGGCTTCGATGCCCTGCCCTACCACGCCGGGCTGGAGGCTTCCCTGCGCCAGCGCAACCAGGACCGGTTCCTGCGGGACGAGGGCGTGATCATCGTCGCCACCATTGCCTTCGGCATGGGCATCGACAAGCCCGACGTGCGTTTTGTGGCGCATCTGGACATGCCCAAGAACATCGAGGCCTACTACCAGGAGACTGGCCGCGCGGGGCGGGATGGCTTGCCAGCCGATGCGTGGATGGCCTACGGGCTGCAGGACGTGGTGAATCAGCGCCGCATGATCGACGAAAGCCCGGCCGGGGACGATTTCAAGCAGGTGATGCGCGGCAAGCTCGACGCCCTGCTCGGCCTGGCTGAAGCCACCGATTGCCGTCGCGTACGCCTGTTGCAGTACTTCGGAGAAAGTTATTCCGGCCTGAGCGGGCCCGGCGCCAGCAGCTGTGCAAACTGCGACAACTGCCTGTTCCCGCCCCAGGTATGGGACGCCACCGACGCCGCGCGCAAGCTGCTGAGCACCATCTACCGCGTGCAGCAGAGCAGCGGCATCAGCTTCGGGGCCGGCCACATCATGGATATCGTGCGCGGCAAGGCAACCGAAAAGGTGGAGCAGCACGGGCACCGTGGGCTCACCACGTTTGGCATCGGCGCCGCCTTCAGCGAGCAGCAGTTGCGGGCCGTCTTGCGCCAACTGGTGGCCATTGACGCTGTGGCCGTGGACGCGCAGGCCTTCAACACGCTGCGCCTTACCGAGGCTTCGCGGACTGTCTTGCGGGGTGAGGTGGCCGTGCAGTTGCGAGAGGCCAGCGCGGCACCGGCGCGGGAAAAGGCACGCCGTCGCGCAGGCGCCCGGGGCGCTGCGGCCGTCCGTGCCCCGCTGCCGCTGGACGATGCCGCCCAGTCGCGCTATGCGGCGCTGCGCGAATGGCGCGCAGAAGTGGCGCGCGCCCACAACTTGCCCGCCTATGTGATTTTTCACGACGCCACACTCGCCGCCATTGCCGAGCGCGCACCGCAGTCGCTGCAAGACCTGCAGGGCATCAGCGGCATCGGCGCCAAGAAGCTGGAGGCCTATGGTGACGAGGTATTGCGGGTGGTTGGCCAATAGCGGGAACAGGCCCAGGTGCAAGCAGCGCCCGTCTGAGTTAAGGTACGGCGTGGTGGCGACCCTTCAGAGGGCGACCCGGAAAACAATACACGGAGACCCGCGACATGAAGAAATTTCTGCTGGCCCTCGGCCTCGTCGTCTGGACGCCATTCGCATTGGCGCAGGCCTGTCCGGACAAGAACGTTCAGTACTGGCAGGCTTTCCCGCCCGGCGGTGAATCGGATATTTCGGCGCGGCACCAGCAGGTGGTACTGAAGAAAAAATGCCCTGCCATTGACACCATCGTGCAATACAAGGCCGGCGCCGGAGGTGCCTTGTTGTGGGGCCAAATGAACCAGTTGCCCGGGGACGGCGTGAACATCGTCGGCGTGAACCTGCCGCATATCGTGTTCCAGCCCATCGAGGGTCAGGTGCAATACAAGACCGAGGACGTGACCCCCGTATTCTGGTTCCACTACACGCCTGACAGCCTGGTCGTACCGGACCAGAGCCCGATACGCAGCTTCGCCGACTTCATCAAGGCCGCCAAGGCCAGCCCGGGCAAGCTCAACATTGGCGGCTCGGGCCTGAACTCGGCCAACCACGCCGCACATGAGCGGCTCGACGCGGCGTTTGGCCTGAAGACCGGTTACGTGCCGTACAAGGGGACCGGCGACATGGCGGTGGCAGTGCTGGGCAACCAGATCGATGGCGCCATGTCGTACACCGCATTCGCCATCAACAACAAGGGGAAGGTACGCGCGCTGGCGGTGGCGATGGACAAGCGGCATCCGCTCCTGCCCGATGTGCCGACCTTCCGCGAGCTTGGCGTGGACTGGGTCGATGGCGCCTACCGCGGCATCGGTGTGCCGAAATCCACGCCGCCTGAAGTGCGCAAGCGGCTCTCCGACCTGTGGGGCCAGCTCAACA
>JANNDB010000770.1:0-10322 GCA_031387285.1 Betaproteobacteria bacterium
GCCGCCGATTTCTGGTCCTGCAGGGCTTCAGCCCATTCGCCGCTGCCTTCGCCAGCAGGCGCGGTGCCTTCTGCGGGAGTTCCGGGTGTTTCTTCAGTCGCCATGTCATTCCCCCATCCAGCCGAGATCCTGGGCTCTCAGGCTCTTGTCTATCCGAATCGCATATTTCGTGTTGTGGGTGCCGTAATGGCATTCGAACAGCGGCACGCCGTCAACCTTGGCCTGAATGCGTGATTCGCGCTCCAACTCGATAAAGTCGCCCGCCTTCATGGCCAGCAATTGCTCCACCGTGGTGCGGGTCTTCGCCAGTTCCGCCACCATGGTGATCTCCACTGCCTGAATCTCGCGTGTGAGCAGGTTCACCCAGCGCCGGTCCACCTCCTGCGAGTCCCCCTGTGTCGACGAATACAGCACGTCGCGTATCGGCTCCAGCGTGGCGTACGGCAGACAGAAATGGATGGCGCCCGTGATCTCGCCGATCTCCAGCTGGAACGATGTCGCCACCACAATTTCACTCGGCGTGGCGACATTGGCGAACTGCGGTTGCATTTCCGAGCGCTGGTACTCCAACTCGATCGGGTATATGCCGGTCCACGCCTTCTTGTACTCCTCGGTAATGACCTTTACCAGGCGGCTGATGGTGCGCAACTCGGTGGCCGAGAACTCGCGCCCCTCGATGCGCGTCTGGAACTTGCCGTGGCCACCGTACAGGGTGTCGATCACACCGAAAATCAATGACGGCTCGCAGACTATGAGCGCATTGCCACGCAAGGGGCGAACAGCTACTACATTGAAATTGGTTGGTACAGCAAGTTCGCGCAGAAACGCCCCGAAACGCTGTACCGCGATCGTGCCTATCGAAATTTCAGGCGTGCGGCGGATGAAATTGAAAAGCCCCAGGCGCAGATTGCGCGCGAAGCGTTCATTGACCACCTCCATGGTCGGCATGCGTCCGCGGACGATGCGCTCCTGGCTGGACATGTCGTAGGTCCGCACCTCGCCCTTTTGGGCCTGCGCCTCGACCGTCGTCTGGGTTTCGCCGGTAACGCCCTCCAGCAGGGCGTCCACTTCTTCCTGGGATAGAAACGATTCACTCATGCCGGCCGCCTGGTTCGCACGTTCACTGGACGATGAAGCTGGAGAACAATACGCCACGCACCGGGGGCTCCTCGTGCGCTTTCTCTTTTTTCGCCGCCTTTGCCTTTTTCGCCCCGGCTGCCGGCGCTTCTTCCACCTTCTCTTGTGCGGGCGCCGCAAATCCAAACGGCCGTAGCGCCTCACGCAAAACGTCGGCCTGCAGTTTTTCCTTGCCCTCGCGCTGGAGCAATTCCTCCGCCGTTCTTTGCGAAATCAGCAACAAGATGCTGCTGCGGATCGTCGGCAGGTACTGTTTCACCTTCTCGACAACATGAGAGTCCGAAAGCTCCAGCGTAATACCGACCTGGGCCACTTTTTCGCCTCCCGGATCGGCCAGGTTGACGACCAGATTGTCAAGCGGCAGGTAAACCGGCGGGCCCTTGTCCGCCACTTTGGTTGCGACCGGTTCCTCTTCCGCGTCCAGCGCTGCGCGTTGCTTGCTGACATAGAAATAGGCCCCTGCCGCCGCCAGGGCGAGCAACAGGACAACCACGACCACGACCACCAGCAATTTCTTGCTTTTGGGCGGCGGCGCGGCGGCTTCAGCGGGTTTATCGGACACGGTGGATCTTGCGTGGCATGGTTCTCGTCAGATTATTCTGCACCGGCATGGCGCCGATTGGGCGATTAAGGGTACAAAACCATGGCAATCCCCCTCAAGGCAGACGCAATGCCCTAGACAAACACGTCCAGCGTCCGCCCGCTACCACGGGCACCCAGGGTCTGACCGGCAGAGGGGAGCGAAACAGTCGCAGGGACTCTCGCGCCCTCCGGCGCCCGTGCCGGCTGGCGAGTGTTGGGTTCCTGATCCTGGCGTGTGGACGTTCCCACAAACCCTCCCGACAGCAACATGCCCTCCTGCTCAAGCATCTGGCGCAACTGCGGCATGGCGTCCTGCAACAGGCGACGCGCTTCCGGCTGATCGGTCCGGAACTCGACCTGCGCCTCGTTGCCCACGACCGAGACATGCACTTCGACCTGACCACCGCCGAAGGCGTCAAGCTGCAACTCGGCGTTCTGCACCCCCTTGGTCACCCAGTAGTGCACCTGCTCGGCCACTGCCACCTCGGGCGAGGCCATTCCGGCGTCAAGCACAAAGGACGGCGCCGTCAAGGATGCGCTGCCCTGCGCCGACGTCTCCATCCAGGAAGGACCGGTCACCGCACCAGCGGCCTGGGTCTTGCGGTCAGGCTCGCGCCCAGCGGTCAGGATTTTGGCGCCACCGCCAAGTCCATCGAGCAACAAGGTAGCCGCATTGGCCACCACCGCCTCGGACCCGCCATGTGTGCTGACGGATTGCGCCACGGAGGCTTCCCATTGGTGTTGCTGCTCCATGCGCCCGTTGCGGATGGCGCTGGCGCGCGCGCCGCTGTGCAAGGCTTCGGCAGCCGCCGAGTCCGGCGCCGCAGATCGAATGGCCGGGTCCGGCAAGACGGGCGGTGTGAGCTGCGCGGCAGGCTGTACCAGCGGGTCAGGCCGGTCAGTGGCGCGCAGCTTTGCCGCATTTCCATCGCGCCGCGCGCCGGAGTCCCCTGCGCGTGCCGTAACGCCTGCAGGCAACCCTCGGCTGGCCTCGGTGACGGGAGGCAGCGCAGCGGCGGACTGCATCAGCACGGCTATACGCGCGGCGCTGGAGGAGGCTTCGGCTCCAACCAAGCCCTCCGGCACCGCCGCGTCCGCCAACAGCGTCTGCGCTGCCTCAGCGGGAGCAGGCGTCATGCCATCGGCCAGTAAAGAGGGTGCTGCCGGCAGGTCCTGCGGCAGCACCGCATCGGCCAATACCGGCGCCGCATCGGCTTCGGCTGCCGTGTCGCAGCCCAATGCGCCCAGCAAGGCACCAAAACTGGCACCTGCATCCGCTGGCGTGCCACGCTGTCTTGCCAAATTGGCGGGCTGGCTGCCGTGCACACTGCGTTCGGTGCGCGGGACAACCGCTATGTTCGTTTGTTCCATGCTCAGGGGACTCCCACGGTGTTGGCTTGCGTGCGTATGCGCCGATGCTGCAGCGCGGCGAATTCATCCGAGTGTTTCTGCGCCTGCGCAGCAGCGCCTTTGCTGGCAGCCATGTGGCGCCGCTTCAGCAATTGGTTCAGGGATGCGATGCGGATGTCGACTGCCAACAGTTCCCGGCGCGCCTTCTCGCGTTCCTGTTCACGCTGCGCCAGTGCGTGCTGCTGCAGATTGATCGCCTGCTGGAGGCGTTCCATGAACTGCTGGAAATTGCACAGAATCTGCGGGCTGCACTGGCTGCGGGCGCCCAGCGCCCAGCGCTCCTGGGTTTCAAGCGCGTAGCCTTGCAGTTGCCGCAGCTGATCACCCGCCAGCTGGCACAGATGCACCGCTTGTGCGAGCACCTTGCCGGCCGCGTCGCGCCGGCGCTGCGCCAGCTCCAGGGCCAGCCGCACGCTTTTCAATTCCGACACGATGCGTTCTCCATCATGCCGGCTCCATGATCGCCTGCATAGCGCCAACGCTGGCTGCGAGCGTCGCACTCTCGTACATGTCCTGGCGCAGGAAAGCGTTCATCGGATCGCGCAACGCGATCGCTTCATCCAGAGCCGGATCCGAGCCGTGGGCGTACGCTCCCACCTGGAGCAGGTCATGGCCCTTGTCGTACGCGGCGCTGACCGCGCGAAAGCGCCGCGCCAATTCGACATGCTCGCGCGACACCACGTTGTGCATGACGCGCGAAGCCGATTGCGCGATGTCGATCGCCGGGTAGTGCCCTGATTCGGCAAGCGACCGCGACAGCACGATGTGGCCATCCAGAATGGCGCGTGCGGCATCCGCGATCGGGTCCTGCTGGTCATCGGCCTCGGACAACACCGTGTAGAAAGCGGTGATCGAGCCGACACCGCGCAAGCCGTTGCCGCTGCGCTCCACCAGCTGCGGCAACTTGGCGAAACACGATGGCGGATAGCCGCGGGTGGCGGGAGGTTCACCTATCGCCAGGGCAATCTCGCGCTGCGCCATGGCGTACCGGGTCAACGAATCCATCAGCAACAACACGTGTTGCCCCTGGTCGCGAAAACTCTCGGCCACCGCCGTCGCATAGGCCGCGCCCTGCATGCGCAACATCGGCGGCGCGTCGGCCGGAGCAGCCACCACGACAGAGCGCGCGCGTCCTGCATCGCCCAGGATGTCTTCGATGAATTCCTTGACCTCGCGGCCACGCTCACCGATCAGACCGACCACGATCACATCCGCGCTGGTGTAACGCGCCATCATGCCGAGCAAAACGCTTTTCCCCACACCGGAGCCGGAAAACAGTCCGATGCGCTGGCCGCGGCCCACCGTCAACAAGGCGTTGATGGCGCGTACGCCGGTATCGAGGACGGATCGGATCGGCGCGCGGTCCATCGCGTTGATCGGCTTGCGGTCCGGCGCGCGGGACACCACGTCCACCAGCGGGCCCAGGCCATCCATCGGAGCGCCATGCGCATCCACCACGCGGCCGAGCAGGCCGGTTCCCATGGGCAGACGCAACAAGCCGGAGTCGAGTTGGGTCGGATCGCGTGGCGCGTCCCCCAGGCGGGGCACTGGAACAAAGGGCGCCGCCGGCGTCACACTGGCGCCGCTGGACAAGCCGTGGACGTCACCGGCGGGCATCAGGAACGCCCGGTCCTGCGAAAAGCCCACCACCTCGGCCAGCACGGGCTCACGTGCTTTCATCGCCACCAGGCATTGCGAACCCACCGGCATGCGCAGGCCGCTGGCCTCCAGCACCAGTCCGGCCAGCCGCGTCAGGGTGCCGCGCACTTCCAGCGTGCTGCCCGACTGCACAGCCGCGCGAGCGTTGGCGAGGTAGGCGTTCCAGGCAGGAGGGTCGAATGGCTGCATCAGTCTTCCCAGGCAATCTGCAGGCCAAGATTGGCCAGCACCCGGCGCCAGCGGCCGTCAAGTGTGCCGTCCACTACCGTTCCGGCAGCAGACACCAGGCACCCTCCTGGCTTCACGCCGGAGTCGGCAATCACCTGCAGGGACAGGCCCTGAAACTCGGCTTGCAGGCTGTCGCGCATCACCTCCATATCCTGCGGGTGCAATTGCACCTTGGCAGCCTTGCCCTGAACCGCCAGTATGTCCAGGGCCTCCCGGATGACCGGCTGCAGGGCGTTCGGGTTGACCGATAACTCGTGGCGCAGCAACTGCCGCGCCATCTCGCAGGCAAGCTCGAGTACTCCCTGGGCCATGACCTGGGTCGGATCGTTGATCTGCTGCTGCGCGGACGTGATGACGCTGGCCAGCCGCTCGGCGGTTTCCCGCCCCTGCCCTTGCAGATAGGCGGCTACACGGTGCTCCGCGTCCACCGTTGCGTGGGCGCGCCCCTGCGCAAAGCCTTCGGCATAGGCCTGCTGGCGCACGGCTTCATCGCGCGCCTGCGCGGCCGCATCGGTCTGGGCCCGGGCCCGCTCGAAGGCCTCCAGCGAGCTCGTGTCGACCGCGCCAAAATTCCACTGCGATACCGCGTGGATTTCTTCGCCCGGAATGAAGCGGGAGGCATCACGCATGGTTGGCCTCAGACCATCGCGTCGTCGCCACCACCGGCGAGGACGATCTGCCCCTCGTCGGCGAGCCGGCGCACGATCTTGAGTACTTCCTTCTGCTGCGCCTCCACCTCCGACAGGCGCATCGGGCCGCGCGACTCGAGGTCCTCGCGCAGTGTCTCGGCGGCACGCGAGGACATGTTGGCCAGGATCTTTTCCTTGAGCTCGGGCTGCGCGCCCTTGAGTGCAGCAATGAGGGTGTCGGAAGCCACTTCCTTGAGCACCATCTGGATCGACTTGTTGTCCAGGCCATTGAGGTCATCAAAGACAAACATCTTGTCCATGATCTTCTGCGCCAGGTCCGGATCATGGTTGCGGATCGCCTCGATCACGGTACCTTCGATGGCATTGCCCATCAGGTTGATCATCTCGGCAGCAGTCTTGACGCCGCCCAGGGAAGACTTGCGCACCTTGTCGGCCCCCGCCAGCACCTGGAACAACACTTCGTTGAGGTCCTTCAGCGCAGTCGGCTGAATGCCCTCCATCGTGGCAATGCGCAGCATGACCTCGTTGCGCTGGCGCTCCGACAGCAGCTTCATCACGTCTGCGGCCTGATCAAACTCCAGATGCACCATGATGGCCGCAACAATCTGCGGGTGTTCACTGCGCAGCAATTCGGCCACCGACTGCGAGTCCATCCACTTGAGGCTCTCGATGCCCGACACATCGCCGCCCTGCAGGATGCGGTCAATCAGCAAAGTGGCCTTGTCCTCGCCCAGTGCCCGCCTGAGCACGGAACGCACATAATCACCCGAGTCGTTGACGAGCAGGCTCTGGGACGACGCCACGCTGGTGAATTTGTCGACCACCTCGTCCACCCTTTCCCGGGTGACCTGGCGCGTGCGGGCGATCGCCTCACCGAGCTTCTGCACTTCCTTGGGCGAAAGGTGCTTGAACACCTCGGCCGCTTCGGCCTCGCCCAGCGACATCAGGAGAATCGCAGCATCCTGCAGTCCGTCGTCTGACATGGTGCGATCCCTTGGCTAGTGCCTGTTCACGGCGTGGGCGCTGGCAGCCCTCACTGACCTACCCGCGCTGCGCGCTGCGGGGCTATTGGCTACGGCATGACAAGCGCTGCGCGCAGTTGTCAGCCTTCGCCGCAACTTCGTTGTCGCCTTGGGAACGGCCCGGCGGCTCATGCCGGAGCCTCGCTGCCAATCCAGGATTTCACAATATTCGCCACGGCAGCCGGATTGTCGCGTGTCAGCTTGCGCGCGTCAGCCAGGCGAAGTTGCTCCTGCGTCGCTACGGCGTCTTGAGTCTCGGTCGCCGGCGACGTCAGCAGCGGCGGCCGCTCAGGAGCGTCCGACACCAGGGCGTCGAGTTGTCGGATCTGCCCCGTATCAGCGACCGGAACGGCCTGCGAGAGCGTTTTCAGTGCAGGCCGGACCACGCCCAGCAGCACCAATGCCGCAAAAACCAGGGTACCAAGCGGCCAGGCCAGGCTGCGCGCCAGATCGAGCAACTCGGGTTGCCTCCAAAGCGGGATATCCGCCACCGTCTGCTTATCGCTTGCAAACGGCGCATTGAGCAGGTTCACCGAGTCGCCACGATCCTTGTTGAAGCCAATCGTTTCGCGCACCAGGGCCGTCATCTTTTCAATCTGCTCGGCACTGAGCGGCGTCGTCGTGGTCTTTCCCTTGCCATCCGTGACAGACTGGTGGTTCAGCACCACGGCCGCGCTGATGCGCTTGACCATGCCGGTACCACCCCGCACCACACGAACCGTCTTATCGACTTCGTAGTTGATGATGGATTCGCGTTTCGCGCCCGTACCCAGCGCACCCCCTGAAGCTGCGCCGTTTGCCCCGCCGGCGGCAGTAACCGACTGCGCAGCCCCATTGATGGGTGCACTGGAGGCGGCCGGCGGCTGGTTGGAGGTGGCGCCCGGGACACCTCCCGCCGCGGCCGACCCCGCCGCCGCCGCCGCCGCACCACTCTCCACCACTTGCTGGCTACGCACCGCGCTGGCATCGGGCGCCTGGTTGGGCCGATGCGACTCGGAGGTCGATTCGGTCTGCGAAAAATCGATTTCTGCGCTGACCTGGGCCTTGACGTTGCGCTGCCCCACCACTGGCTCCAGGATATCCAGGATGCGCCGCGCATAGAGCTGTTCGAGCTGCTGCACATACTGCAATTGCTGTGCGTCGGCGCTACCGGCAGAACCGTCGGCCGGGGTCGAGAGCAACTTGCCGCTGTCGTCGAGCACACTGACTGCTGCCGGCGTCATTTCGGGCACGCTGGATGCCACCAGGTGCACGATGCCAGCAAGCTGGCTGCGGTCCAGGCTGCGCCCTGGATGCAGACTCACCAGCACCGACGCCGACGGCTTTTGCTGCTCGCGGAAGAAGCCGTTCTGGTTTGGCAGGGCCAGATGCACACGGGCGCTTTGCACCGACGACAGGGCCTGGATGGAACGTGTCAGCTCCCCCTCCAGACCGCGCTGGAACGTCAGTCGCTCCTGAAACTGTGTCATGCCAAAGCGGTTCGCCTCCATCATCTCGAACCCGGCCACCGAGCCTTTGGGCAGGCCCAGGGTTGCCAGCCGCAGGCGGGTGTCATGCACGCGGTCGCCCGGCACGAGAATCGCCGAGCCGCCGTCGGCGTGTTTGTAGGGAACCCCCATCTGCGACAGCTGCGCGACGACGGCGCCGCCATCGCGGTCGCCCAGATTGGCATACAACACGCGCCATTCGGCCTGCCGCCCCATCACAAGGCCCACGGCGCCGACCAGGGCCAGCAACATGAGGCCGATCAGCAGCCGATTGCGTTGCGCCGGATCAAGCCCGCCCAGACGCTGGAACAGGGTCGGGCTTGTCGGGGCAGTCGCTACAGCGGGCATCGGTCATTCCATAACAAAGTGGTGCCACTGTGCACCACGGATACGACCCATTATTCAAGCAGGGAGGCGCAATAGTGGCGCGATAAGGCGGCGAATTACCGCCCAATTCGGACCACCCGTGCCGTGGCGAATGCCTACGATGGCGTTGCCCGTAACAACCGGGAACACACCCATGGATCTCAAAATCGGCGCGACACTCCTACCCGGCGCCATCCAACCGGCCGCCGGCGCCCGGCCAGGTGGAATCGGCAAGCCTTCAGCCGCGGCCGATGCAGGCTTCTCCGGTGCCTTGAAGAGCGCACTTCAGTCCGTCAGCGCCGCACAAAACCAGGCCACGCGCCTGCAGCGCGAGACGCAGATGGAGAACCCCGCCGTCAGCCTGGAGGAAACCATGGTCGCCATCCAGAAAGCACAGATCGGGTTTCAGGCCACCCTGCACGTGCGTAACCGCATGGTGCAGGCGTATACCGACATCATGAACATGCAGGTCTAGCGGCACGCCAGCCGCCAGCTGCCGCTTCAGTGCAGCATCTGCTGCAGGCTGTCGAATTTCTTCTCGAAGTGCGCCAGCCAGGGTTCAGCCAGGTAGCGGATCTGCGCGTCGTTGCTGAGGATACGCTGCATGATGCGGGTCTTCTCGCTGCGTTGCTCGGCTTGCAGGTCCTCGCTGCGCGCCTTGAATCGCAGTTGCTCGATCAGCACGGCGCAAGCACCCTCCAGCCGGACCACCTCGTCCCAGTCCTCCGCCTTGGCTGCGTCGAGCATCTTCTGGCTGCTCTCCTCGATGGCCCGGTAATAGTCGATCAAGTTCTTCTGCACTGCGTATTCCTTCACGGCCGGTTCAAGCAACCATCAACTGGGGAGCACCCGCAGTACCGATCTGCCGCCATCCCTCGGCCAGGGGCTCGACCAAACGCAATACTTCTTCAAGCACTGCGACATCGTTGCGCGCATTGGCCTGGGTCAGGCGGACCACGCAGTAGCCATACAGGCGATCCAGATTCTGTGCCAGTTCGCCGCCTTGTTCCAGATTGAGGCCGCACTTCAGACCTTCTTCCAGGATACGCACAGCAATCACTATTTGCTGGCATTTGGCCTTGATGTCGCCACGTTGCAGCGCCGCCTTGGCGCTTCCCAGCGCCTGCATCAGGCCGTCGAACAACATATCGACCAGGTGGTGCGGATTCGCCTGGTCCACGCTGGTTTCGACGCTGACCTTGCGGTAGGCTGAAGCGGAGCGATTGGCAACGGAGGAGTACATGGCGCTTATCGTGTTGGACTTGTTATCCTTATCGGCACACCAGCGGCCAACTCAAGCACGCTAGCGCGCGATGTGCAGGGGAAAAACCCGCCATTATGGTGATTCGTCCGTCGCCCGTCCCACAACGCATCAGGACGATGTATTGCGGTTCCACTGGATGACCTGCTGCTGGATATACGTGTTCAAGCCTGTCAACTGGTTGAGCTGTACATCGAGTGCGCTGTAACGCCGGTTCAACTGCGCCTCGACACGCGCCACTTTTGCATTGAGCCGCGTCTGGTCCTTGGCATTGAGTTCGAGCGAGCGTTTCAGCGACGCGTCCTTCGTACTGAAATACCCGTCAGCTGCCAACAGCCCTTGCGAGAAGGTCTTGAACTTCAGGGCCACGCCATCGGTCAGGTTGTCGGCGTTATCGTTGCGAAACAGCTTCTTGACCTCGTCGCCGTTGGACAGCGCCGCGCTGAATTTGGTGCTGTCGACCGACAGGTTGCCGCCCAGCAATTGCGTCACGCCCACGTCGGCCAACCGGGTATAGGCT
>JANNDB010000775.1:0-2445 GCA_031387285.1 Betaproteobacteria bacterium
TGGCATACCCCAGCGCCGGCATGGTCGGCAGCGGCTGTCCCTCGCTTATCCGGTTGTACAGCTCGCTCCATTGCCGCATCACCTGCGACACGCCCCAGCCGTCCATCACGGTGTGGTGAAACTGCATCACCAGCCCGTGCAGCGCCGCATGACAACGCAGCACGGCGAAGCGCCAGGGAGGCTGCCCGGCGAACCCGAACGGCCGACCGGCGTGCTCCAGCCACCAGTCCTGCATCGCGCGCTGCGGCTGCGCACCGGGTGCCACGTCGATCACGGGCAGGAACGGCACAAAAGAGTCCAGCAGCAGCTGGCCACCCTGTGCCAGAGGAGCCAGCCGCAGTCCATCGTGCAACTCGACCAGCCTGCACAACGCCTCGTGGCAGCGCGCCAGATCCAGCGGCCCGTCCAGAAACCCGCCCCCACCGATCATCAGATGCCCGCTGCCGGGCCAGGCCGCCTGGTCGAGCCAGACTTCCTGCTGGCTCAGGGACAAGGCGATGGTGGCCCCGCTCAAGGCGCCGGGGTCCGTTCCCATCGCTCGATCTCCTTCATCGCGTAGCGGTAACCGACCTCCACGATTTCGGCCGCCTGCCGGTAGGCCATCAGCGGGAACGCGGCAACCGGGGGCTCCAGGTAATGGTCGGACTGCGCGATGGTGCGTGCGCGCTGGTTGATGCCGCCAATGTGCCCGGCGCGATACAGAATGTCGCCAATACCGGGCGAAGGCGCCGCGCTGGAGCGGAAGAAATCGGTGATCTTGCGCCACGCCGAGAGACGCAGCAGGGTCGGATCCACCCCCATGTAGTCCTGCACGTCGACGTCAATGGCCACAATGGTGCCGTTGCCGCGTCGCTGTTCCAGCGGTGTGCCGAGCCGGGTGCGCATCGCGCCCACCGGAACGTTCTCCAGGATTGCACCGTCCACCAGCAGGTCACCATTCAGGAGCACCGGCGGAAACAGACCAACCGGCGAATTGCTGGCGAGCACCGCGCGCCACATCGGTCCGCTTTCCTGCACGGTGGTGCTGGCCCGGCTGAGGTTGCAGGCAGCGGCAAAAAAGGGCCGCCAGGTGGAGTCGACGGTGCGCTCACCGAACATCTTTCGCAGATCGCGCTGAACGCGTTTGCCCGACACCAGGGAGATCACCGGAACGGTCGGGCGTTCGCCACCGGTGGCGAACCGCATGGTGCGCTCACGGATTTCGTCGAGCGGCACGTCGCAGGCAAACTGGGCGCCGATCAAGGCGCCCATGCTGTTGCCACCCACAAGGTCAATCACCCGTCCGGCCTGCTCGAGCGCGCGCAACACACCGAGATGGGCAAATCCGCGCGCGCCACCGCCTCCCAGCACGATGCCGGTCGCTGTGCTCGTAAGGAACCGCGCCAGACGCCCAAAATCTCCAGCATGCCGATCGCGAATCGGGTAGATGCGCTCCACGTCGCGCCCCTCGCGCCAGGGCATCAGTTCGCCCGGCTGGACGGTGTCGGCGTCATGCAGCAATACCAGGTGGCGGCGTTTCATCGCATACCCCGGTTCATCGGCCAGCTGGTATTCGAGTGTGCCGACATCGCGCGCGCTCAGGGCATCGGCCACGAATACCACCTGGTCGGCCTGACGGAAGGAGCGCCGCAACCAGGACGACGAACCGCCATCGGCCTCGTACACCAGGTAGTCGAACTGCTCTTCGAGCTCGTCGTAGCGGTCATGTCCGGTCCAGCCCGCCGTGGCATCCGGATCCAGCGTGCGTTCCACTTCAGGCGCCACATGGTAGGCGCGGCCGATCTGCGCAAACGCGCGGCTCAGGCCGGTGGCCACTTCACGCGTACTGGCGCCCGGCCCGATAGGCACGACCACGAAGATCTGTGCATGGCGGCGTTCCACGACCTGCGACGAATGCCGCAGGTGGTTGTAGATGGCCTGCGAAAACACCTGGTTGAGCGGGAGCGGATGCATCGACAGCAGGCGCTCGAAATCGGAGCGGCTGAGCAGCGCGATGGTGGAATCGCGCAGGGCCGTGATGTCCGCGGCGCGTGGCTGCTGCAGTATCAGCCCGGCTTCGCCCACGCTCTCGCCTGGCCGGATCTCGTTGTAGAGCTGCAACGCGCCATTGCGGTCACGTCGCGATACACGCAGACGTCCCGAGACCAGGAAAAACATGTTGGTCGCCGAATCGCCTTCGCGATAGACGATCTTGCCTCCCGGCACAAACTGCAGCTCCAGCAGCGCGCATACATCGCGCAGCACGGCCTCGCCCAGACGACCAAAAACGCCGCTGGCGCGCAGCACATCGAGCACGCGATCGTCGACGGGCTTCGGATCGGACATGCGCCCAGTCTAACTTGGACGACAACCCGGAAAGCCAGCGCTACCGGGCTGTCGCCCGCCGCGCAACAGACCCTTCAAGCGTTTGGTCGGATTCGATGCGAGTGGGTTGGATGCGTGCCA
>JANNDB010000736.1:0-6162 GCA_031387285.1 Betaproteobacteria bacterium
CCAGCTCCACGGTCTGCCCCAGCCGGGGTACGGTCGCAGTCCAGCCGAGCTCGTGTTCGATACGTTGCCGCAGCGCGTCCGCCGGCCCCGCTTCGCCATGGTTGAGAAAAATGCCGCGTGGCGATGTTCGCGCTGTCTTGAGCCATTCGGTGATCTGCCGCGCGTCGGCATGTGCCGACATGCCGGGCAGCGATACGACTTCCGCATTGATGGCGACGTCTTCGCCATGGATGCGGATACTTTTCTCTCCGGCGACGATCCGGGCACCACGCGTGCCGCCAGCCTGGTAACCCGCGAAGACGATGGTGTTGCGGTGATCTGGAGCAAGTGCCTTGAGGTGGTGAAGCACCCGACCACCAGTCGCCATGCCACTGGCGGATACGATGACCGCGGGGTAACGCAGGCCATTGAGCGCACGTGACTCCTGAACGGTACGGACCATTTTTGCGACTTCGCACATGCCACTGCATTGCGCGACCGAGAGCCGGTGTTCCGTACGATGGCGCTGGTACATCTCGGTCATGTTGATCGCCATGGGGCTGTTCAGGAACACCGGAAGATCGGGAATGGCCGCACTCTCTTTCAGGCGGTAGATCGTGTACAGCAGGGATTGGGCACGACCGACGGCAAAGGCAGGGATCACCACGATGCCGCCACGCGCCGCCGTGCGCCTGACCACTTCGCCCAGCATGGCCCCGGTATCCTGGGTGCCATGCAACCGGTCACCGTAGGTGGACTCGACCACCGCGTAGTCAGCATGGGCTATCGGTAATGGGGCCCGCATGATGGGATCGTCCGGCCGACCCAGATCACCCGAGAACAGCACAACCGTATCGTTTGCGGTCAACTCAACCGAACTTGCGCCCAGGATGTGCCCGGATGGACGCATGCGCAGGCGAAACACCCCCGCCACATCAGCGGCCTGATCGAACGGCAAGGGCTCCAGCCGGCGCAGCGCCCGCTTGGCTTCCTGCTCGGTGTACAGCGGCAAGGCCGTCTTATGCTTCGAGAACCGGTGCCGGTTGGCGTAGTCGGCGTCCTCTTCCTGTATCCGACCACTGTCTGGCAGCAGAATGCCGCACACGTCGATGGTGGACGGTGTGGCGTACACCGGGCCGCGAAATCCATGCTTGATGAGCAGCGGCAAGCCGCCAGCGTGGTCCAGGTGCGCATGCGTAAGCACCACCGCGTCAAGCCGTTCGGGATTGAAGGGAAACGGCTCCCAGTTCATCAGGCGCAGATTCTTGTAGCCCTGGAACAGCCCGCAATCGACAAGCAGCTGTTTTCCCGCGTGCGTGACGAGCGTCTTGGAGCCAGTGACGGTGCCGGCGGCACCGAGGAACGAGAGGTTCATTCGTCCTGCCATTCAAAGGCTGCTGGACATGTCCAGACCAGCAGGCCAAACGCAAACAAGCCTGCGACCAGAGACTGTGCAAGGAATCCCACAACACGGCTCATTCACGTTCTCCCGAATGCTGCCGATCGAACCAGGTCAACCAAGGTGCCCATCGGCCGTGGATCGCGCCGCGTCATGCTACCGGCGCCTTGACGCGGAAATTGATCATCATCCCGCCGTCTTCGTGCTCCAGGTTGTGGCAATGGAACAGGTAGGTCTGGTCGCCGGGAAAATCGTGGCTGAAGTCGATGGCAATGCGCACCGTCTCCCCAGGCCAGACCAAAACCGTATCCTTCCAGCCCAGGTCGCTTACGGTTCGGCCTTTGCCGAAGCGGGCGGCCGAGGCCACCTGTGGCGGGCTGCCCAGCCTCTCCACCACCTGGAATGAAAAGCCATGCATGTGCATCGGATGCGGCATGCCCACCGCCGGGTTGCGGATGTGCCAGACCTCCACCGCGCCACGTTGGACTTCGAAGGCGATCTCATCCATCTGAAAGCTGCGGCCGTTGATGAGAAACTGCATATGCTGCATCGAGAGTTCGATCTTGCGTTCTACAGCGCCTTCAAGGCGGATCGGGCGGACCTGGGACAAGCTTGGCGGCAGTTTGGTGACAACCCGATCTCCGGCTGTGACCGTCAGCTTCAGCAGGTTGAATGAAAGACCCAACGGCAGTCGTGCCGATCCCATGGCGCCCATGGATTGCCCGTTGCCGTGGTTCATGCCTGCCATGCCACCCATCCCCTGCATGGCGCCGGCCGGGCCTTCGTTCTCCATGGGATCGAATGCCAGGCTCTTGAGAAAGACGTCCGTGCCCGGCTGCAGTTGCCCGGCGTCGAACAACCCGTCAAGGCGTTCTCCCGGCGCGAGAAACGCCTCGGTCACTGTTTCAGGCCGATCAATCAGGCCACCATCCGTGCCGACAACCGTAAAGTCCAGCGGCGTGTTCTCCTTGACGAACGCGATGCGGTAGATGCGTGCATTTGAACCATTGAGCAGCCGGAAGCGGTAGGAGCGCGGGCTGACGGCATGGACCGCGTTGGGCGTGAGGTTGGCCAGAATAATGTCGCCCAACCAGCCCATCATCGATTCCTGCATGTTCGGCTGGTACAACAGCTTTCCTTGCGCGTCGAAGCGCTTGTCCTGGATGACCAGCGGCAGATCGGTCACCCCAAGTTGCAAATCAAGGGACTTGCCCAACCTGCGCTGGTCGTCGTCCTCCACCAGGAAAAAGCTCGCCAGGCCGTTGTACGCCTGCCTGGCGGTCAACCCGTGTGCGTGTGTGTGGTACCAGTAAGTTCCCCCGCGGTTGCGCACCGTGAAGTCGTAGCCGTAGCGCCCGCCCGGGGGGACGGTATTGACCGGGTGGCCATCCATGGCCGCAGGAACATGCAGACCGTGCCAATGAATGATGGTCGGCTCAGCCAACGCGTTGTCCAGGTTGGCCGAGAAACGCGCGCCGCTTTCGATGCGAAGAACAGGATTCTGGTACGCCTTGCCAGCGCTCTGCGTCTGGTACAGCAGGAACGGCGACTCGCGTCCGGAAAGGATCGGGAAGCTGGCCGCAGTGGCGCGGATCTTGATGGGTCCGGCGACGTCGAGCACCCCGAGCGGCCCGCTGGCGCCCGGAATGAAAAGTTTCTGCTGAAAGTTCTCGACCGCTACCGGATCGAAGGGATAGTGGCTAAACGGTCCACCGGCAAGCCCTGCGGTCTGATGCCATCCGCGATACATCCAGGCCGCCCCACCGATTCCTGCCACTGCCGCCACTCCGGCAACTTGGAACAATTGTCTTCTTTGCAACATACAACTCTCTCTTGGTCACTGGAGTTCTCAGACCGGCCGTGAGGTCCGGCAGCTGATAAAACCAGTAGGGATGAAACCACGGGTATTCCGGTATGGTTAGACCGACCATCCGGACGTAGAAGCGGGTAAGCGCGCGGGCGGATCGATCCGCGCAGCGGCACACCCGACCGGGAGGAGTTATAGAGTCAGCCGCAGAAATCGGATGAATGCCGGCAGCGTCGGTAACGCAGGATCTGCGAAAGTTGTCGGCAGGCAGGCGCAGTCGGCCGGTGGCGCGACCTCCCACTGCAACGACACCAGAACGGCATCGGTATGCAGATCTGCGACTGCGCCGGCCCTTTTCTTCGCCATGCCTGTCTGAATCGCAGAACAAAAACTCTGGCACTTGATGGCGTCCACGGACCGGTCTTGATCAAAAGTGCCAAGTGGCACGGCAACTTGCGCCGCATGCTGCGCAGCTGAGTCCGTGTCGGACGATGGCGGCAAATCCGAGTTGCCATAGCCAAGGTGACCATTTCGCGCGTGATCATCGTGCAGGGAACAGGCGTTCGCAATCCCCGCGCCGAGTGTCAATATCCAGACAAACAGCATCACAATTGCGGTGATCCGCATTCCTTTGTGGCGCAACGGGGAGTTCATGAACGGTCTGACTAGCGATGATCGGTACTCATTTGGCCTCGTCGACCATCTGAATGGTCTTTTCCTCGACCTCCCTGGCTATTTGAGCTAACCCTGCATCCTGCGACAGCGCCGAAAGCATTGGCACTGGCTGAATAAGGCCGATCTTCGTCTTGCCTTTCTCCGTATAAACCGAGATACGGCAAGGCAACGCCATATTCAGGCGCATGTCGGTGGCCAAAACCTTCGCGGCTTGCCCCGGATTGCAAACTTCAAAAATCTTGCACTCCTCACCAAACGCAATACCCTTGCCGCGAAGTGTGGACCCCAAATCGTGGACGTGGAGCACGCCAAAGCTATGACGCAATACGGCAGCTTCAAGGTCCGTCGCTGCCTGGCTGAATGTCTTGTTGGTTTCCACTATGTAATACATCAAATTACCTCGATGTTGGTCGTTGAATATTCATCCAGACGCTCGGTTGGCGAAGAATTGCAAACTTCAAACTTTTCATAACCATCCGCCAGATGTTCCGCCTTGTACCGCGCAGCGGTCCTTATTTCGATCACTTGCCATCTTTCTTGACGATCCAGGCCACCACGCCGACGACTGCGACAAGCAGAATCGGCATCCACATCCAGCCGTAGGCACCCATCCAGCCACCATTCCAGCTGCCACCATCCATCATGTTTCCGTTCTGCGCCCAGGACACGCCAGGGACCCACAGCGACAGCGATGCGATGAATGGAATGAGCAATATTTTCATAAGGATCTCCTGCGAAACATTAAGACTCGCGCGCACCTTTTCGCGTTGGAAGCATGAAAAACAAAGTCCAGCGGCGCAGGACCGAGAGATTTCACCTTCTGCAGCGTTGAAATCAATTTACGGTCGTCTACCGGCAATGTCTGTGTTACGGCGTACATACCAATGCCTCAATTTGCCCAAAGGCAGCTGTCAATCCGCCGGTCTCGCGCAGTACGCTTTCGCACAGACAGACACGTTGGCTCAGTCAAAATTGTGTGAACTGCGCCAATGACGCGCCGTGAACTTTCAATTCGGCACTCACAGCAACAGGGGATGCCTCATCCACAGGCTTTCCGCGCAAAGGGAAACGCTCTCTACCAATAGCGAAGCCAAAAAAGTGATGACGTCTGAAACTAAAGCGTATCTGGTGGGGGGCGGCATCGGCTCGCTGGCTGCCGTCGCATTCATGATTTGTGACGGCAACATGCCCGGCGCGAACATTTCCATTCTTGAAGCCGCACCGATCATGGGCGGAAGTCTGGGCAGCGCCGGAGACCCGGAGCGTGGGTATTCAGTGCGCGCGGCGCAGATGGCGGTTTACGAGTTGCTCGGTATCAGCCGCAAGATCCCGCCCTTCACGCCACACGACAAATCACTTGGCACGCAATTCGAGGCCTTGGTCAAGGCGTTCAAGTGAACTCTGACCTTTTGACGCCACAAGTCGAAATGCCCGTCGGCGCCATCGACATGCTCAACAGCGAGTGCTTCTGCCTGAGTCTCGACCGGGCGGCGCTGACGCGAGCGCTGGATTCGGAGCTGGGCCAACCGGGCCTCTCGGCAATGGTCAGGGAACGCTGCCCCTACCTTTTCGCCGCGCAGCCCGTGTTCGTCGCCACGCCGCAACTCCAGCGGATGGCACAGGTGGTACAGGCCGTTGAATCGGTCGTGGCCATCCCGGCCCATAGGGAACAGGTGCTGGCCGAGGCTCCCGCCATAGCCCGGCTCGGCAACGGCGGAGCACGCGGCGTGTTTTTTGGCTATGACTTCCATCTCGATCAGGGCCACCTGGGGCTGATCGAGATCAATACCAACGCCGGCGGGGCGATGCTCAATGCGGTACTGGCGCGGGCGCATCGCGCCTGCTGCGCGGCGATGGGAGCCATGGTACCCACGCTTGCCAGCGTGGCGGCCTTCGAGCGAGGCATCGTCGATATGTTCCACCATGAATGGAAACTCACAGGCAACACACGGCCGCTGGCGAGCATCGCCATCGTCGATGAGGCACCCGAGCAACAGTACCTCTACCCCGAGTTCCTGCTGTTTCAGCAACTGTTCGAACGCCACGGGCTGCGAGCGGTCATAACCGGCCCGGCGTCGCTCAAATGGCGCGAAGGAAAGCTGTGGCATGGTGAACTCGCCATCGACCTGGTCTACAACCGACTCACCGACTTCTACCTTGTGCACGCCGACAGCGCGGCGCTGCGCGAAGCATACCTGCAACAAGCCGTCGTGCTGACACCGAATCCGCAGCTTCACGCACTGTATGCCGACAAGCGCCAGTTGGCGCTGTTCAGCGATGCCGCGCGGTTGCAGGCGTTGGG
>JANNDB010000741.1:0-3131 GCA_031387285.1 Betaproteobacteria bacterium
AGTTCCTTCACGGCAAAAACAGCGCCCTGCGCAACCGGCTCCGCGTAGGCCTTGGCAGGGCCGACCTTGTCGGTGATCAAGCCTATGCGGATCGTATTCTGGGCAAAGGCGACGGGCGCCATTGCGATCAGCGAAGCCGCCATTGCGGCGCGCAGCGAATGAACCAAAACCTGTTTCATGATTGTTGTCTCCTAGTTGACAGAAATCCTCACCGCCACTCTTACTCCTTGATCGCGACGCGGGCAATCCAGCGCGCGAACGCCGCCATCTGGGCCGTCAACACCTTGTGTGTTGCGGCGTCGGTCAAGTTGCCTTCAGCATCGAACTTGGAGCCCGCCAGATTGATGTACACCTCCGGCTTGAGCAGCACCACCACATCCAGGCAACCCAGAATCTTGCGCAGTTCGTACTGGTGCCGCCCGCCCCCGAGCGGGCCGGGTGCCGCCGACATGATTGCTGCAGGCTTGTCCTTGAAGGGTTGGTCCGGGACGCGCGACAACCAGTCGATGGCATTCTTCAGCACCCCCGACACGGAAAAGTTGTACTCCGGGCTGGCAAACAACAGTGCATCGGCAGCACGGACTTTCGCGGCGAGTTCCAGCACGGCGGCGGGGATGCCCTGATCCTGCACGTCCTGGTTGAACAGCGGCACGCCGGCGTAATCGGCGACTGTCAGTTGCATGCCCTCGGGCATGACCTCCGACGCGGCCCGCAGTGCATGGCGGTTGATTGAATTCGCACGCAAGCTGCCGCAAATTCCCAAGACGTTCAAATTGCCCATTGCGAGTTCCATTGCAGTGAAGTTGATTTCGGTGCTCAAGCGGGCGCGCCGGCGTCTGCATAGGCGGGCGCCACGCGAATGGCAAATGTACCGACTTGGGCAATGCCTGCCTCGATGCGGTCCCCCGGCAGGACCGGCCCCACTCCCTCCGGGGTCCCCGTCATGATCACGTCACCCGGCTCCAGCGTGTAGAACGCCGAGGCAAACTCGATCAGCCGCGCGATGTCGTACACCAGGTGGCGGGTATTCGACTGCTGGCGCATCTCGCCGTTCACACTCAGCCAGAGATCGAGATTGCCGGGATCCGCGATTTCATCGGCGGTCACCATCCACGGACCCAGCACCGCGTAGCTGTCGATCGACTTGCGAAAGCACTGGAACTCGGTTCCACGCAGTGTCATGTCCAGCGCCACCGTGTACCCGGCCACATGCTGCATGGCCTGCGCCTTCGCCACCTGCCGGCAGGTCGAGCCGATCACCACGCCCAGTTCAACCTCATGGTCGTTGCGCCGCTCCGGGAAGCGCAGAACAATGTCCTGCCCGCAACCGACCAGTGAACTGCCGGCTTTCAGGAAGAGGCCCCAGTCGGCAATCGACGTGACGTTGCGTCCGTGCGCGATCGCGGCATTGGCCTTGCTTTCGGCCAGATGCGCCTGGTAGTTGATGGGCGCTCCGATGATCTTGCCGGGATTGGCGACGGGCGTGTCAAAGCGCACGGCCGCCACCGGATAACACGTCGCGCCAGCCATCGCATCGCGCAGCGGCCCGAGCAACTCTGGCAACGCCGCGATCAGCAGATCCTTCTGCGGCAGGGGATAACGCTGCGATGGCAGCCGGTCGAGTACAGCTGTCACGTCGTGGACCATGCCGTCTTGCACCACACCCAGCCGGCCACCGTTGAAACGGCAGATTTTCATGCCATCGACTCCTCTTCACGCAGATAGGCAAGCGACGCCAGCAGCTCACGGTCGGTCATCATGAACACGCAGGCGTCATCGCTTGCCGCAGTATGGCTGATCCAGTTCCAGTGTGGCAGCGTAAAGACATCGTTGCGCTGCCAGGCAATGACGGTGTCACCGATGACGCTGCTGCCGTGGCCCCGGGCCACCACACAGACTGCATTGCTGGTGCTGCGATACCGCTGCGTCGGCCTGCCCGCGGCGAGCGAAAGCAGGTAGCAGTCCAGCGTGGGCAACACGGCGCCGCCACCTGGCGCCCCAACATAACGAAGCAGCTTGCTGCCATCCGGCCGCGCGGCGGCCGCCGCCAGCCGGCTGCGCGCACGCTCCCAGCCGTAACGGTAGCGGCCACCCCGCCCGTCCACCGCGTCCGGCTCCAGCGTCACTGCCCCGCTTTGCAACGACGGCGATCGCGTGGGCAAGGGATCGACCGCCACACGGGCATCGCCGCCCATCTCGAAGAACATGGTGTCCAACTGCGTGCAGAGCGGGAGATCGAGGCCGTCGAACCAGACCATGCGTCCGGTGCCGGGGTGCAGGTGTTCATGCCAGGTCCATGCAGGCGTGAGGATCAGGTCCCCTTCGGCCATTGGGCATGCATGGTCATTGACGCTGGTAACAGCACCACTGCCCTGCATGACAAAACGGATCGCCTGCAGGGCGTGCCGATGGGCGCGGGCTGTTTCACCTGGCAGCAGCGTCTGCAGGCCCGCCGACAGGTTGGTGGTCGTGGCCACGCCTCCGGCAAAGGCGGGATGCGTCAGCAGCAACACGCGGCGCTCCGCGTCTTCCATCGAGACTTCCGCTACTGCGCGCTCGATCAGGGGCTGAATGCGCTCCCACGGCCAATGCCAAGGCGCATCCGGCGCGGCAGGCGCGCGCCGGGTGATCCGGTGGTAGCGGTCCCATAACGGCTGCGCATGGCAATCGGCCAATGCGCTCACCAGATCGACGCCCGCGGGCGCAGCGACTGCTTGGTTCATTTATCTCCTGATCGGCCTGTGCCAGACACACCGGCGTATCGCCTTGTTTTCCGGAAGTCTAGTCTGAAGTCATAGCTGCTGCCAGCCAGGCGGTTTAGGGGCCCACCCAAGCAACCGGCGCGAGCGCCCGCCACTCAATGCAATGGAACGCCGGTCTTGGCCTGCACGTCTTCGCGGCTCACGCCCGGCGCCAGTTCCACCAGCTTGAGCCCGGCCGGTGTCACGTCGAGCACGGCCAGGTCGGTGATGATGCGGTCCACGACACCCACGCCGGTCAGCGGCAAGGTGCATTGCGGCAGGATCTTCAGGTCGATGGAACCGTCCTTCTTCTTCGCCACATGCTCCATCAGGATGATGACCCGCTTGACGCCGGCCACCAGGTCCATCGCGCCGCCCATGCCCTTGACC
>JANNDB010000788.1:0-6624 GCA_031387285.1 Betaproteobacteria bacterium
GTGCTGAAACCATCATGAAGCGCCTGCCTTCTGTTCATGAGATCGGGGTGAATTTTGCGAACGTCGACGTGACGCGCGAGGCGATTCCCGTCGTACCGACCATCCACTACCAGATGGGGGGCATTCCGACCAATATCCACGGACAGGTCGTAATGCAGAAGGACAACAATGACAACGCGCCGGTGCCAGGAATGTACGCAGTCGGCGAGTGTTCCTGCGTCAGTGTGCACGGTGCCAACCGGCTGGGAACCAACTCTTTGCTGGATTTGCTGGTTTTTGGACGCGCCGCCGGCAACCACATCGTCGAGTTCAACGACAAGAACAAGTTGCACAAGGACTTGCCGGCGGACGCCGCGGAGCGGTCCCTGGCCCGCCTGGCCCGGCTCGAAAGCTCGACCGGGGGTGAATACGCCCAGGATGTTGCGAACGACATTCGCAACACCATGCAGCAGCATGCCAGCGTGTTTCGTACCCAGGCGAAGTTGGACGCGGGAGTCTCGGCCGTCGCCGCCCTGCGTGAACGCGTGGGCGCCATTCACCTTGCGGACAAGTCGCGGGTCTTCAATACCGCCCGGATCGAGGCGCTGGAGGTGGAGAACCTGATCGAGGCCGCACAGGCAACCATCGTGTCCGCTGCCGCGCGTCGCGAAAGTCGCGGGGCGCATACCGTGTCAGACTATGGTGACACCCCTGAACACCCGAATGGCCGCAATGACGCCGAATGGCACAAGCACTCGTTGTGGTACAGCGCTGGTAACCGGTTGAGCTACAAGGCGGTCCAGATGAAACCGCTGACAGTGGCCTCAGTCCCCATGAAGGTGCGCACCTTCTAGAGGCCGCTTCACTTCCTCTTCCCTTACGAACAGCCCGCCCGCACCGCCGGAGTCCCTATGCAGAAACGAACCTTCCACATTTACCGCTACGACCCGGACAAGGATGTGAAGCCGTACATGCAGACCATCGACGTCGAGCTTGACGGCAGCGAACGCATGTTGCTGGACGTCTTGATGAAGCTCAAGGCACTCGACCCCGGCATTTCGTTCCGGCGCTCCTGCCGCGAGGGCGTCTGTGGTTCCGACGCGATGAACATCAACGGCAAGAATGGGCTGGCATGCCTGACCAACATGCAGACCTTGCCCGGCGCCATCACGCTCAAGCCGCTGCCAGGACTACCCGTCATTCGCGACCTGATCGTGGACATGACGCAGTTCTTCAAGCAGTACAACTCGATCAAGCCGTATCTTGTGAACGACAGCGTCCCTCCGGAAAAGGAGCGCCTGCAAAGCCCGCAGGAGCGCGAGGAGCTCAACGGCCTGTATGAATGCATACTCTGCGCGAGTTGCTCCACCAGTTGTCCTAGCTTCTGGTGGAACCCGGACAAATTTGTTGGCCCAGCCGGACTGCTGCAGGCCTACCGCTTCATCGCTGACAGCCGGGATGAAGACACGGCGCAGCGTCTGGACAACCTGGAAGATCCGTATCGGCTTTTCCGCTGCCACACCATCATGAACTGTGTGGACGTGTGTCCAAAAGGACTCAACCCGACGCGCGCGATTGGCAAGATCAAGGAAATGATGGTGTACCGCACGGTCTGAGGCCGAATGGACCGGCTTATGCACGATACGCCCGCCGAGCCTCTGCTGGACGCGCGCGGTCTGAGTCGGCTGACATGGCGTTGTCGTCGCGGGATGCTTGAGAACGACTTGATACTGGAACGATTCTTGCGGCACTACGGCGGCACCTTGACCGTACGCCAGGCAGACTCGCTCAGCGAGTTGATGGCCCTTGCAGACAACGATCTGCTCGATCTGCACCTGGGGCGCAGGCAGTTGGCCGAGGTCGATCCGGCATTGGCCCGCAGTGACATGATTGAAGTACTTGGAATGTTGCGAAATTACCGCTGAAAGGACTAGCATGAAGCAAACTGAACACAAGGCAACCCTGTCGTTTTCCAATGGCAGCCCCAGCATCGACTTGCCTGTCTACAGCGGTTCGGTTGGTCCCGACGTGGTGGACATTCGCAAGCTGTATGCACAAACCGGCATGTTCACCTACGACCCCGGCTTCCTGTCGACGGCAGCGTGCCAGTCAACCATCACGTACATCGATGGCGACAAGGGCGAGTTGCTCTACCGTGGTCACCCGATCGAGCAGTTGGCGACCAACTGTGACTTTCTTGAAACCTGTTACTTGCTGCTGTACGGCAATCTGCCAGATGCCACCGCCAAGGCCAAGTTCACCAAGACCGTGACCAACCACACGATGGTGAACGAGCAGATGCAGTTCTTCCTGCGCGGCTTCAGGCGCGACGCGCACCCGATGGCCATCATGACCGGGCTCGTGGGGGCCCTGTCAGCCTTCTATCACGACAGCACCGACATCAACAACCCGGAGCATCGGGAGATCTCCGCGATTCGCCTTATTGCCAAAATGCCGACCCTGGTGGCCATGGCATACAAATACAGTGCGGGGCAACCCTACATGTATCCAAAGAACAACCTGAGTTACGCGGGCAACTTCCTGCACATGATGTTCGCCACGCCCTGTGAAGATTACACCGTGAACCCGGTCATCGAGCGGGCACTCGACCGTATCTTCATCCTGCACGCCGACCACGAGCAGAACGCATCGACCTCCACCGTACGGCTGTGCGGGAGTTCCGGCACCAACCCGTTTGCGGCTATTGCTGCGGGCGTGGCTTGCCTTTGGGGCCCGGCCCACGGAGGCGCCAACGAAGCCTGCCTGAACATGTTGGAAGACATCCAGAAAATGGGCGGTGTCAGCAAGGTCGGCGAGTTCATGACGCAGGTCAAAGACAAGTCGTCGGGCATCAAGCTCATGGGATTTGGCCATCGCGTCTACAAGAACTACGATCCGCGCGCCAAGCTCATGCAGGAAACCTGCCGCGAAGTGCTCGCTTCGCTCGGGTTGCAGAACGACCCGCTGTTCAAACTTGCCATGGCACTGGAGAAAATTGCACTGGAAGACGATTACTTCGTCCAACGCAAGCTCTACCCTAACGTGGACTTCTATTCCGGCATCGTGCAACGCGCCATCGGAATCCCGACCTCCCTGTTCACGGCCATCTTCGCGTTGGCGCGCACGGTGGGCTGGATCGCACAGTTGAACGAGATGATTGGCGACCCGGAGTACAAGATCGGTCGTCCTCGGCAGTTGTACACGGGCGCCGTGGCGCGCGACGTGGTGCCACTCGCCAAGCGCTGACCGTCGCGTTTGAGGCCGTGTGCCGGCCGGCAGGCCGGCGTGTGCTGCTTTTGCGCAGGCGTGGCCCTTGCGCCGGCCTAAAATCAGCGTCCAGCAAGGAATTTTCGCCATGAGCCGCACCCTGTACGACAAGATCTGGGACGAACACGTCGTCCACACCGAAGAGGATGGCACTGCTGTCATCTACATCGACCGGCACCTCGTCCACGAGGTGACCAGCCCGCAGGCGTTCGAAGGTCTGCGCCAGGCGGGCCGCAAAGTCTGGCGCGTCAGTTCCATCGTCGCGACGGCAGATCACAATACGCCGACCACCGGGTGGGAACTGGGTTACGACGGCATCACAGACGCCACCAGCCGCGAACAAATCGTCACCCTGGATGCCAACATGGCGCAATACGGGGCGGCAGCGTACTTCCCTTTCCTCTCCAAGCGCCAGGGAATCGTGCACGTGATCGGGCCGGAAAACGGCGCGACGCTGCCGGGCATGACTGTCGTCTGTGGCGACTCCCATACATCCACCCATGGCGCCTTTGGCGCACTCGCCCATGGCATCGGCACCAGCGAAGTCGAGCACGTGATGGCCACCCAGACCCTGCTGGCAAAAAAGGCCAGGAACATGCTGGTGCGGGTCGACGGGAAGTTGCCGGCCGGATGTGTCGCCAAAGACATCGTGCTGGCCATCATCGGCAAGATCGGTACGGCAGGTGGCACCGGTTACACCATCGAGTTCGCCGGGCCAGCGATCCGTGCCTTGAGCATGGAAGGACGCATGACGGTGTGCAACATGGCAATTGAGGCTGGCGCGCGCGCCGGCCTCGTGGCTGTCGACCAGAAAACCATCGAATATGTCCGCGGCCGGCCCATGTCTCCGACCGGGCTGGAATGGGATATGGCAGTCACCTATTGGCAAACCCTGCATTCTGACAAGGACGCCCATTTTGATGCTGTTGTGGAGTTGGACGCATCGCACCTGGTGCCGCAAGTGACGTGGGGTACATCGCCGGAAATGGTTCTTGGTGTCGATGCGCGCGTACCGGATCCGGACAAGGAGCGCGATGCGAACAAGCGCACCGCCATGGAGCACGCGCTGGTATATATGGGCTTGCAGCCCGGGCGCCGGTTGGAGGACGTGCATATCGACAAGGTCTTCATCGGGTCCTGCACCAACAGCCGGATCGAGGACATGCGGGACGCCGCAGCAATTGTCAAGAAACTGGGCCGGCGCGTCGCCAGCAACGTGCGCTTGGCCCTGGTGGTCCCGGGGTCCGGGCTCGTGAAGCAGCAGGCCGAGCGCGAAGGTCTGCACGAAATTTTTCTGGCAGCAGGCTTTGAATGGCGTGAACCGGGATGCTCGATGTGCCTGGCCATGAACGCTGACCGGCTCGAACCCGGCGAGCGCTGCGCGTCCACCAGCAACCGCAACTTCGAAGGGCGCCAGGGCGCGGGGGGGCGTACCCACCTTGTGAGTCCAGCCATGGCGGCAGCAGCGGCCATACACGGCCACTTTGTCGATGTGCGCAAGTTCGTCTGAGACACACCGATCCTTCAGGATATCCGCATGAAAAAATTTGTCACGCACAAGGGCTTGGTGGCCCCGATGGACCGTGAGAACGTCGATACCGACGCCATCATCCCCAAGCAATTTCTCAAGTCGATTCGCAGGACAGGCTTTGGCATCAACCTGTTTGATGCCTGGCGTTACCTGGATGCCGGATTTCCCGGACAGGATCCGGCCAGCCGCCGCCCCAATCCTGACTTCGTATTGAACCAGCCCCGCTACGCTGGCGCGTCGATCCTGCTCGCGCGCAAAAATTTCGGATGCGGATCCTCTCGTGAACACGCCCCGTGGGCACTGGACCAGTTTGGCTTCCGGGCTGTCATCGCGCCCAGTTTCGCCGACATCTTCTTCAACAACAGTTTCAAGAATGGCCTGTTGCCCATCGTGCTGGGTGAGTCGCAGGTGACAACGCTGTTTGACAGTGTCCTGGCATTCCCCGGGTACTCCCTCACCATCGACCTGGAGCGGCAGCGCGTGGTCAAGCCAGACGGAGAAGAATTTACATTTGAAGTCCAAGCCTTCCGGAGATACTGCCTCTTGAACGGACTCGACGACATCGGCCTGACGCTGCGGCAAGCCGACAAGATCCGCCAGTTTGAAGCGCAGCGCCTGGCCGAGAAGCCATGGCTCGCAAAGTCACTCGTAACTTAGGAAAACCATGAAAAAATTTGCTGTGCTCATCGCCATGGCCGCAATATTTGCCCTGACCCCACAGGCAAATGCTGGCGCCCTGGAGGACTTGTTGGCCATTCCGGCGATCCAGTCATTGTTGGGCCGCACCCCTGATCTGCAAGCCACTGTGCAACGGTGCACAGATGCGCGGTACAGGCAGCGCAACGCAACCGCATGCCAACAGGCGGATCAGGCAGCCCGGCTCGCCAAGGTGCCGCCGGAATTGCGCGCGGTGCTTGCTGTACCCGCCTCGTCCGCGTCTCTGCGCGAACTCTGCCTGATGGCGCAAGGAACTGTGGTTCGAGGTACTTACCTCTGCGCCGAACTGGGCAAGGCCGACACGAGCTTCAAGACCCTGATGGACCAACAGCGTGACGAGGCGGCGCGCGGTAATGTCAATCAGGACAGGGATAACAATCACAGCAGGTAAGGCCCGTCCAAGCATGGTTTCAGCATAGACGGCATTTCACAATTCTCATTGCACATGAACATCGCAATCCTGCCGGGTGACGGCATCGGAAAAGAAATCGTCGTTGAAGCCGTGCGTGTACTCAACGCGCTCGACCTGAAAATCGAGATGGAGGAAGCCCTGGTCGGCGGCACGGCCTACGAGGCCACAGGCCACCCGCTGCCCGAATCAACGCTGCAGCTTGCCAAACAGGCTGACGCCATCCTTTTTGGCGCAGTCGGCGACTGGAAATTCGACAAACTGGAACGTGCACTGCGCCCTGAACAGGCGATTCTCGGACTGCGCAAGCATCTCGGGCTGTTCGCGAACTTCCGGCCTGCCATCTGTTACAGCGAACTGGTTAGTGCCTCGAGCCTGAAGCCCGAGTTGATTGCCGGACTGGACATTCTGATCATCCGGGAACTGACTGGCGATATCTATTTCGGACAGCCTCGTGGCCGGCGCACGGCTGTGGATGGCCATTTCCCCGGCAGTGAAGAGGCCTTCGACACCATGCGCTACTCTCGTCCCGAAGTCGAGCGGATCGCGCATGTTGCGTTCCAGGCGGCACGCAAGCGCTCCAACCGGGTGACCAGTGTCGACAAGGCCAACGTGCTGGAGACTTTCCAGTTCTGGAAGGACGTGGTCACCGAAGTGCATGCCCAGTACCCCGACGTGGCGCTCGACCACATGTACGTCGACAACGCTGCAATGCAATTGG
>JANNDB010000820.1:0-4154 GCA_031387285.1 Betaproteobacteria bacterium
GAATTGCATGGTGCCGACTTCCTGCGTGAACGCAGGATCCAGGGCAGCATGATGGGCTCCAACCGCTTTCGCGTGGACATGCCGCGCCTGATCGAGTTCTACCTGCAGGGCCGGCTCCACCTCAAGGAAATGGTGTCCGAGCGGCTCAAGCTGGAGCAGATCAACGAAGGTTTCGCCGCGCTCAAGAAGGGCGGCATCGCGCGCAATGTCATCGTGTTCGACAGCTGAACAGGGGCCGGGCGCCACCCGGTGACCGGTGGTACGAGTTTGCAACCAATGATTCAACCAGGAGATAGACAAATGGGCAAGAAGACTATGTGGGCATGGCTGGGCGCGGCGACGCTATTGGCGGGTTTCGCCGCACCCGCGGCGCTGGCGCAGGGCAAGGGTGAAAGCGTCAAGTTCCAGGATTACCCGGGCACCGGCAACATGCTGGTGCGGGTTGCCATCAGCAAGGGGTTTTGCGAGAAGGCCGGCATCAAGTGCGAGTTGCAGATGATCCCCGCTTCTCCGCTCGGCGCGCAGGCCATGATGGCCGGCAGCATCACATCCTTTTTCGGCCCGACCGAGGTGGCGAACAGCGCGGTGCTCAAGGGCTCGAAGATGAAGATGGTGACCGCCGGGTCGGTCTCGATGGTGTTTCAGCTGGTCGCTGGCAACCACATGGAGACACCCAACGCGGGCAAGGGTTGGCCCAACTTCATGCAGGACTTCAAGGGCAAGAAGATCGGAGTCTCCTCGCGCGGTTCGGGCACCGAGATCTGGTTCGCCTGGATGCTCGACAAGGCTGGCATCAAGTCGGATGAGGTGACTTACGTCGCGGTCGGTGGCCCTGCTACCGCCTACGGCGCCATGGTGTCGAAACAGGTCGACGCGCTCATGATATTCGACCCGGTGGCGGCGATGTGCGAGGTGCTCAAGACCTGCAAGTTGATCTACCGAGCGGCGAGCGACCCGCAACCCGCAGAGATGTTCGCGCTCAACGGTGGCGGCAATGGGCTCTTCTTCACGCAGGACTACATCGACAAGAATCCGCACGTGATCGCAGCCGTCATCCAGGCCATGAAGGACGCAGATGCCTTCATCAACAACCCGGCCAATTTCGTCGAAGTCACCAAGATAGCGACGCAGTTCTTCAAGCTCGATATGCCCAAGGGCGACGAGATCATCGCGACTTCATTGCGCAACTCGATCGGGGCCAAGAACTACCGCGCATCGATAGACCGCAAGGCGATACAAGCCACGCTGGACCTGCTGGTGGCCACCAAACAGATCGAGCGTTATGCGCCGCTGTCCGATTTGATCTACGACAAGGCGCCCTGACTCGATGGCTGCGATCTCCATTGCCGGCCTGACCGTCCGGTTCGGCGACGTTCTCGCCGTCGACAATGCGTCGCTCGACGTCGGCGATGGCGAGTTCGTATCCATTGTCGGCCCGAGTGGCTGCGGCAAGACGACCATCCTGAACCTGCTGACCGGCCTGGTGCCGCTGCAGGACGGGCGTATCTCGCTGCTGGGGAAGACACCGTCGGTCGGCAACCCCGACGTGGCCTACATGCTGGCGCGCGACAGCCTGTTGCCCTGGCGCAGTGCGCTGGACATCGCGGCTTTTGGCATGGAGATTCGCGGCGTGCCCGAGGCGGAACGCGAGCGGCGTGCCCGTGGCCTGCTGGCCGAGGTCGGCCTCAAGGGCTTCGAGCAGCACTATCCCAAGATGCTGTCGCATGGCATGCGCCAGCGCTGTGCATTGGCGCGCACTTTCTGCCTGGACTCGCCCGTGATGCTGATGGATGAGCCGTTTGGCGCGCTGGACGCGCAGACCAAGCTGCAGCTTGAAGATCTACTGCTGCGCCTGTGGGGCGAACACCGGCGCACGGTGGTGTTCATCACCCACGACCTGGCCGAGGCGGTGGCGCTGTCTGACCGCGTCATCGTGATGAGCGCGCGCCCGGGGCGCATCATCGCCGACATGCGTATCGAACTGGAGCGGCCGCGCTCGGTGCGTGCGCTGCAACATGACAAGCATTTCCTCGAGATCTACGCCCGCGTGTGGGAGAAGCTCGAAGAAGGCCTGGGGAACACCGAGGTGATGACATGAGCCGGTTGACCGTGCGCGCCATCGTGCCGCACCTGATCTTTGTGGTGGTGTTCCTGGTGTTGTGGGAATTCATCATGCGTCGGCAGTGGTTGCCCGAGACCTTCTTCGGCACGCCGACCGGCATCGTCGCCTATCTGTGGGACGGCTTCGTCATCGGGCGCAAGCTGTGGCTGGAGCTGGGCTACACCATCGGCGGCACGGTTATCTCCTTCCTGCTCGGCAGCGCCACGGCGCTGGCACTGGGCCTGGTGTTCGTGATGTTCCCCAAGGTCGAGCATGCGATGGACCCGTACCTGATGGTGCTCAATGCCATGCCGCGCTTTGCGTTGGCGCCGCTATTCCTGCTCTGGTTCGGGCTCGGCATCGGTTCCAAGATTGCCGTGGGCACCAGCCTGGCGTTCTTCATCGTGCTGGCCAATACCGTCGCGGGCATCCGCGGTGTGTCGCAGGATCTGGTGATCCTGTCGCGCTCGCTGGGCGCAAGCCCGAAGCAGATCTTCTTCAAGGTCACGCTGCCGGGCGCGGTGCCGGTGATCTTCTCGGGCCTGCGGCTGGCGCTGATCTTCTCGATGCTGGGCGTGGTCGGTGCGGAGATCATCGCCGCCGAACACGGGCTGGGCCAGACGCTCTCGTACCTGCAGTCGACCTTCAACATGAACGGCGTCATGGGCTTGCTGGCCTTGCTGGCGATGCTGGGCATGCTGGTCACACGCGGCATGACGCGCCTGGAAAAGACGCTGTTGAAGTGGCAGTAGGACTGGAGTAACACATGCCGAACGTCATTTTTATCGCCCATGACGGCACGCGCCGCGAAGTACAGGCCCACGCCGGCGAGTCGTTGATGCTGGCGGCGGTCGACAACCAGGTCGCCGGCATCGACGCGGACTGCGGCGGCCAGTGTGCCTGCGCCACCTGCCATGTGTTTGTCGATCCGCGCTGGGCATCCCAACTGCCGCCAATCGACCCGAACGAGGAGGAGATGCTGAACTTCACGGCCGAGCGGCGCGAGAACTCGCGCCTGGCCTGCCAGATCCCAGTCACCGACGCCCTGGACGGCCTCACCGTGTGGCTGCCCGTGGGCCAGCACTGACAAACCCACCACATCCATGCAGGAGAGCGCAATGAATACAGTTGCCGCAGCCAATGACGAAGCGCGCCAGCGCGCCTATTCGGTGCCATTGGAATCCATCGATACCAGCGATCCGGGCCTATTCGAGAACGGCAGCATCGGTCACTATTTCGAGCGCCTGCGCAGCGAGGACCCGGTGCATCGCACCCGCAGCGTCATAAGCGGCGATTTCTGGTCGGTCACACGCTACCAGGACATCATGACGGTTGACACCAACCACGCCGTGTATTCCTCCGACTGGCGCCACGGTGGCATCTCCGTGCTCGACCGTCCGGTGGACCAGCGCCTGCAGACGTTCATCACGATGGACCCTCCGCAGCACGACGAACACCGCAAGGCGGTCAGCCCGATCGTGGCGCCGGCCAATCTGGCCAGCATGGAGTCGCTGATCCGCGAGCGCACCTGCAAGGTGCTCGATACGCTTCCGCGCGACGAGACCTTCAACTGGGTGGACCGGGTGTCGATAGAACTCACCACGCTGATGCTGGCCACGCTGTTCGACTTTCCTCTGGAAGACCGGCGCTTGCTGACCAAGTGGTCCGACATCGCCACCACGGCTCCGGAGCTTGTCGCAGACGAAGCTGAACGCGAGGGCGTGGCCCAGGCGCGGATGTCGGAGCTGGCCAAGATGGCGCAGTACATGACGCGCCTGTGGAACGAGCGCGTCAACGCGCCGCCCCGGACCGACCTGATATCGATGCTGGCGCACAACCCGGCAACGCGCCACATGACACCGCTCGAATTCATGGGCAACTGCGCCTTGCTGATCGTGGGCGGCAACGACACCACGCGCAACTCGATGAGCGGTGGCTTGCTGGCGATGCACGACAACCCGGCCGAATGGGCCAAGCTGCGCGCCAACCCGGCCTTGGTGGACAGCCTGGTGCCGGAGATCATTCGCTGGCAGACCCCTCTGATGCACATGCG
>JANNDB010000789.1:0-1687 GCA_031387285.1 Betaproteobacteria bacterium
CTTCTTGATGCGCTCGACGCCGGAGAGGGTCTGGTTGACCTTGTCGACCTCGTTCCACAGCATCGTCTTGATCTCGGAAGAGCGCGTCAGGCTGGCGTAGTCGGTTAACGGGATGCGATTCTTCTGCGCATAGCGCTCGACATTTTCCTGGTCGATCATGACCAGCGCCGTCAGGTAGTTGCGCTTGTCGCCGATCACGATGGCGTCGCTGATGTAGATGCTGAACTTGAGCTTGTTCTCGATCTCGCTGGGCGTGATGTTCTTGCCCGCCGAGGTGATGATGATGTCGCTCTTGCGGTCGGTGATGCGCAGGCAGCCGCTGGCGTCGAGCATGCCGACATCGCCTGTGTGCAGCCAGCCTGCCTGCAGCGAGGCGGCGGTCTTTTCCGGCTGGTTGTGATAGCCCAGGAACACGTGCGCACCGCGCATCAGGATCTCTCCATCGGCAGCGATGGCAATCTCGGTTCCGGCCAGCGCCCGGCCAACGGTGCCGAGCAGGTACTCGTCGGGGCGATAGAAGGTCGCCACGCCGGTGCATTCGGTCTGTCCGTACAGCTCGAACATGTTCAGTCCGAGCGCCACGTACCAGCGCATCAGCTCGCTCGAGATCGGCGCCGCGCCGCTGCCGATCAGGCGCGCATGGTCCAGGCCGATCAGCTTGCGGGTGTTGCGCAGCGCCACCCAGTCGGCGACGCGGTAGGCCAGCAGCAGGCCGCGCCCCGGCGGCTGGTGGGCCATGCGCAGGTCGGCCACGCGGTAGGCCACCGCCAGCGCCTTGCGGTAGACCCATTTCTCCAGGGTTGTGGCCTCCTCCTGCGTCACGCTGACCAGCGAATACAGCTTCTCCCAGATGCGCGGCACCGCCAGGAACACGGTGGGCTGCACCTCCTGCAGGTTCTCCAGCACCGCGTCGGGGCTCTCGACGAAATAGACAACGCCCCCATAACCGAGCGGACGCATGGCGGAAAACAAGCGCTCGGCCATGTGGCACAGCGGCAGGAAGGCCAGCGTGTCGTCGCCGGCATGGGTTGGCGCGAATTCGCGCCAGCCCTCGATCGCGAACAGCATGTTGGCGTGGCTGATCAGCGCGCCCTTGGGCGGCCCGGTGGTTCCCGATGTGTAGACGATGATCGCCGCCTGCCCGGGCTGCGCGGCCGAGAGTCCGGCTTCCCACAACTGCGGATGGGCGCTGTCGTGGCTGCGGCCCAGCTCCTGCAGCGCGGCCAGACCCAGCACCATCGGGTCCGCGAAGTGGTGCAGGCCCTCCATGTCGAACACGACGATGCGAACCAGCGCCGGCATCTCGGCGCGGCGCTCCAGCACCTTGTCGAGCTGCTCCTCGTCCTCGACAAAGATCACCCGCGCGCCGCTGTCGTTGACGATGTAGCGCACCTGGTCACGCGAGGAGGTCGGATAGATGCCGACCGAGACGCAACCGGCGCAGATCGCCCCCATGTCGGCAAAAAGCCATTCGGGCACCGACTCGGCCAGTATCGCCACCACCTCGCCGGCGCGCACACCGAGCGCTGCGAGCCCCAGGGCGATAGCGCGCGCGCGTTCCCCGTAGTCGCGCCAGCTGATGCGCTGCCAGATGCCGTGCTGCTTGTGGCACATCGCGGTGACCTGGTCACGCGTCCGGACGCGGTGCACAAACAGCTTGGAAAGCGAGTCGCAGCCTGTGGGCACC
>JANNDB010000852.1:0-2487 GCA_031387285.1 Betaproteobacteria bacterium
GGGTCCTGCAGGTAGCTGTTGGCCAGGCGGCGGATCTCGGGCGAAAAGGTGGCAGAGAACAGCACCGTGGTTTTTGGCGGCATGGACATGAAACCCCAGACGCTGGAACTCAAGCGCGGCGTGGAAGTCCTCGTCGCCACCCCCGGCCGCCTGCTCGACCATATCGAGGCCAAGAACGCGGTGCTCAACCAGGTCGAGTATGTGGTGCTGGACGAAGCCGACCGCATGCTCGACATCGGCTTTTTGCCGGACCTGCAGCGCATCCTGAGTTTCCTGCCCAAGCAACGCACCACGCTACTGTTCTCCGCAACTTTTTCGCCCGAGATCCGGCGCCTTGCCAACAGCTACCTGCAAGACCCGGTGACCATCGAGGTGGCGCGCCCGAATGCCGCGGCCAGCACCGTAGAACAGCATTTCTACAGCGTGGCCGACGAGGACAAGCGCCACGCCCTGCACCAGGTGCTGCGCCAGCGCGGCCTGAAGCAGGCCTTTGTTTTTGTCAACAGCAAGCTCGGTTGCGCACGGCTGGCGCGTTCGCTGGAGCGGGAAGGCCTGAAGACCACGGCGTTGCACGGCGACAAGAGCCAGGACGAACGGCTGAAAGCGCTCGACGCCTTCAAGAAGGGTGAGGTCGATCTGCTTGTGTGTACCGATGTCGCAGCACGCGGGCTGGACATCAAGGACGTGCCGGCGGTGTTCAACTTCGACATTCCATTCAACGCCGAGGACTATATCCACCGCATCGGTCGTACCGGACGCGCGGGCGCTTCCGGGCTGGCGGTGAGTTTTGTCTCCAAGTCCGATGGCCGCCTGGTGGCCGATCTGGAAAAGCTGCTCAAGGCCAAGCTGGAGCTGGAGGCGATCGAGTTCGAGGAAGATGCGCCCGATATCCGCAAGCAGGGGCGCATCAACGATGGCCGGCGCATGTACGCCGGCAACAATGACGATGTGCCGGACGAGCCCGGTGTGGCGCCGCGCCGGGCCCGCCCGGACCCAGCGGGGCGCGATACGCAGCGCGCCGACCGCAGGCCGCAGCGGGACTACGCCCGCCCCACGCCGGTATCGCGTGACCCGTTCTTCGACAAGCCCTATGAGGCGCCCGCCGATGCGCCGGCTGCCGCAGCTTGGGAGCCGGTCACGCCGCGCCCTGCGCGCAGTATTTCGGCCAATATCAAGCCCAAGCGGCGCGTCGCCGCGCTGTTCAAGGCGGAGACCGAGGCAAGCTAGGCGCGCCCGAAATGGCGGCGCGCGGGCTGCACCCCATGGAGCGCACCGCGCAATGGCCTTGAGCTCTTTCATCGAAGCCCGTTGCGAATGAACCGCTGGATCGACAGCCACTGCCATCTGGACGCGCCCGAGTTTGCCGTCGATGCCGCAGCCATGTGCGCACGTGCGCGCGACGCTGGAGTGGTGCATTGCGTCATTCCGGCAGTAGCGCGCGCCAACTTTGATGCCGTGCGTGCGCTTGCCCACGCGCAGGGCGACAGTTACGCCTTGGGCATTCATCCGCTGTATGTGGAGCGTGCCCAGGAAGCCGACCTGTTTTTTCTGGATGCGCAATTGACGCGGTATCGCGATGACCCGCGCCTGGTGGCCGTTGGCGAAATCGGGCTCGATTTTTTTGTGCCGGCACTGCGCCGCAGCCCGCTGCGCGAGCGCCAGGAGTATTTCTACCTGCAGCAGCTTGATTTGGCGCGCCGCCACGATCTGCCGGTGGTGCTTCATGTGCGCCGCTCGGCCGACCGCTTGCTGCGGGGCCTGCGCGCCAAGCGGCCAAGCGGGGCGGGCTGGCGCGGTATTGCCCACGCATTTTCGGGCAGTACGCAGCAGGCGACGGCATTCGTGGAACTCGGGTTCAAACTCGGGTTTGGCGGGGCGCTGACATTCGAGCGCGCCTTGCAGTTGCGCCGTCTGGCCCGCGAGCTTCCGCTGGCTGCGCTGGTGCTGGAGACCGACGCGCCGGACATCCCGCCCCATTGGCTGTACCGAAGCGCAGCACAGCGCGCGGCTGGTCTGGCGCAGGGCCGCAACGAGCCGGGTGAATTGCCCGCTATCGCCGCTGAAGTGGCCACCTTGCGCGGCTTGACTGCCGGAGCCCTGGCCTCGGCGGTATGGGAAAACACCTGCGCCGCACTGCCGAAATTGCGCGGCTTGCTGGTATAACAGTGCATGCTCTCGAGCGATCCCGCACAGTTCACGGATGTGTATTTCTCGGACGACGGACCGGTGCGGCACCTGCACCTGGATTCGATCTGGATCCAGGGTTCGATGCTGCTGGATGCGCCACAAACGCTGGTCCACCAATACATCCAGCGCATGATGGCGTGGCTGCTGTTCGTGGAGCCCGACTCGGTCGGCCGGCGGCACGCCATGCAATTGGGTCTGGGTGCGGGTTCGCTGACCAAGTTCTGCTCCAAGGTCGTGCGCATGCGCTCGACCGCGATCGAGATCAATCCCAAGGTGTTGCGGGCCTGCCGTGGCTGGTTC
>JANNDB010000793.1:0-2497 GCA_031387285.1 Betaproteobacteria bacterium
CCTGATCGGGGCCAACCACAAGGTGATCGTCGAAGCCTACGACGACCCGAAGGTCAATGGCGTGGCGTGTTACGTCTCGCGCGCCAAGACCGGCGGCGTCATGGGCGCCATCGGCTTGGCCGAGGACAAGTCGGAGGCGTCGATCGCCTGCCGCCAGGTCGGCCCGATCTCTTTCACGGGCAAGACCCTGGAAGCGCAGGAGGAGATGTTCAATGAACGGATCTCGGCCGTCTTCAAGAAGCTGCGCGTGGTGCGCATGGTGGACCGCAAGCGCAATGTGCTGGTCTACCTCACCTATTCGGATCGCCTGATCGACGGCTCGCCGCAGAACAGCGTGACCGCCGTTCCCCTGGGAACGGTGGCACTGCCCGCCATCAAGTAGTCAGGGCCGGGTTCCGTCGGCGACGCGTTCGTAATGCACTTCCAGTTTGCGCACATGGTCGCTGCCGATGAACTCGGACTTGCCGGAAAACCGTACCTCGAACGTGGCAAAAGGAATGGTCGGCGCTGACAGCGGCTTGCCGTTGATGAGCCGGTAGTGGCGCTTGAGGTTGGTGCCGTCAAACAGCCATTCCCCGCTGGCGCTGGATTCGATGGGTGGCTGGCCGTCGGATCGCGTGGCGACCGACAGCTCGCGGAAACCACCCGGCTCCTCCAGGACCAGCACGCGGCGCACCCGCGTACCGGCCTCTTCATAACTGCGCATCCAGGTTCCCACCAGCCGTCCGCGGGTTGCATCGGCAGCAGAGTCGGACGGCCCGTCGCCGCAGGCGGCCAGCGCCGTCAGCACAGCGGCCCACAGCAGAAAACGTCTGACCATGGCGCCGCCACCCTGCCCTACCAGGCCACGTCCGGGAACCGCCCGCTTGCCGTTGCGCGGTCGACCACGGCCCGTGCCGTGGCCATGTCCTGCGCCGTGTGGCCGAGCGACTTGTAGACGGTGATGTCGTGCGCGCTTGCGCGGCCCGTGACGCGGCCGAGCAGCACTTCGCCAATCTCGCCGCGCAGGTGGGATTCGCCCACCACTCCGTCTTTCAAGGCCTGCAGCCATTCGCCTGCCTGCACAGCGGCGCTGGTGCGCGCATCGACAAAAAAGCGGCCGCGCCGCACCACCTCGTTGTCCGCCTCGCGCGCAGTGGCCACGCTGGCGCCCACCAGGTTGACGTGCTGCCCGGGTTCCAGCCATGCGCCATGCAGGATGGGCTCGCGCGACGACGACACGGTACACACCACATCGGCACCCTGGCATGCCTCCTGCGGCGTGCTGCAGCGGACGATCTCCAGACCGTCCTGCGGCCCCAGCGCCTGGCAAAACTGCGCAACCCCTTGCGCGCTGCGGCCCCACACCTGCAAACGCGTGAACGGCCGCACGGCGCGCAATGCGGGCACATGCCACAAGGCCTGGTGGCCACAACCGAGCAGCGCCAGCACCTGGCTCCCGGGGCGTGCCAGCGCGCGCGTAGCCACGGCGCTGGCAGCCGCCGTGCGCAGCGCCGTCAGGCTGTTGCTCTCGAGCAGCGCCAGCGGGCTGCCGCTGCCCGCGTCGAACACCACCACCACTCCTGCATGGCTGGGCAGGCCGAGCGCCCCGTTGCCCGGGTAGAGCGCCAGAATCTTGGCGCCGAACACACCGTGCCCGGGCATCGCCCCCGGCATGACACCCATGGCGTTGCTTCCCGCCAGCGGCACCACCATGCGCAGCGGCGACAGCACCTGCCCCGACGACAATGCGCGCATCGCGGCATCCACCACATCCACACAATCGGCAATCGGCATCAAGGACTCGATCGCCGCGGCACCCAATACTTTCATCGCAAAATCCTCCTGCCCCACGACAAAACCCATTGTGGAACACATCGCGAAAAAAGCTGCCATACTGCCAGCCCCTTGAACCCCCGACACAAAGAATAAGGTCATGCTCAAGTTCACATGTTGCGACGCGGCCGAGCAGTTTTCCGGGCGCGTACAGGCCCAGGTTTTGCAGGGCATACAGCGCGGCTACGAGAAGGAATGCCTGCGCGTCGATGCCGATGGCCACCTGGCGCAAACGCCCCACCCCCGTGCACTGGGTTCCAAGCTGACCCACCCCTGGATCACCACCGATTACTCGGAAGCCTTGCTGGAATTCATCACCCCGCCGTCGCGCGACCCGTCCGAGCCGCTGCGCGTCCTGCGCGACATCCACCGCTATAGCGCCCCCCGTCTGGGCGGCGAGACCATGTGGGCCAGCTCCATGCCCTGTCTGCTGGGTGACGACAGCAACATCCCGCTGGCCGACTACGGCAGCTCGAACAAGGCGAAATTCAAATACGTGTACCGCGAGGGTCTGGGCCTGCGTTATGGCCGCCAGATGCAGACGATTGCCGGCGTGCATTACAACTGGTCGCTGCCGGATGAATTCTGGAGCGCATTGCACAGCTGCTGCGAAAGCACGGAGCCGCTGCAGGAGTTCATCAGCACGCGGTACTTCGGACTGATCCGCAACTTCCTGCGTTAC
>JANNDB010000894.1:0-4468 GCA_031387285.1 Betaproteobacteria bacterium
GCCACAGATGATCACATGTTTGTTGGCGTTGATCGACTTGCGCGCGATGGTCGTCATTTGCAAAGACTGCTGCAACCACTCGCTGGACACCAGCTTCATGACGATGCGGTTGCTGTACATGATGATGAACGGTGTAGCCAGCATGGAAAGCACCATGCTGGCAAGAATCGGGTTGAGCAATGCGGGAGGTACCAGCGAGTGCTTCTGCGCCAGCGTCAACAGGACGAAGCCAAACTCGCCGGCCTGCGCCAGGTACAGGCCGGTTCGCAGCGAGATGCCCCAGGATGCGCCCAGACCGCGCGCCAGTACGGAAACCAGCGCGGCCTTGAACAGGATGGGAAAGGAGACCAGCAGCAACACCAGGGGCCACCGATCCAGCACCAGGCGCCAGTCCAGCAACATGCCGATACTGATGAAGAAAAGTCCCAGCAGGACATCGTGGAACGGGCGGATGTCGGTTTCGACCTGGTGCTTGTATTCGGTCTCGGAAATGAGCATGCCGGCGATGAAGGCACCCAGTGCCAGGCTCAGGCCGGCCAGCTCGGTCAGCCAGGCAAGACCGAGCGTGATGAACAGCAGGTTGAGTACAAACAACTCTTCACTCTTGCGCCGCGCCACCAGGGTGAGCCACCAGCGCATGACATGTTGGCCGCCAACCAGCAACACGGTGATCAGCAGCACGGCCTTCAACGCGGCCAGACTCAGCGCGCCCAGCAGGTTCTCGCCGGCAACCCCCAACGCTGGAATGAGTACCAGCAAAGGCACGACGGCCAGATCCTGCAACAACAAGACGCCCATGACCCGTTTGCCGTGTTCGGACTCCAGTTCCAGGCGCTCGACCATCAGCTTCACCACAATCGCCGTGCTGCTCATGGCCACGGCGCCGGAAAGTGCCAGCGCGGTTCGCCAGTCCAGCCCCCAGAGTCTGGGCGCGACCATGGAGAGCAACAGGGTGACCAGGGTCGCCGCCAGCATCGTGAGGATCACCTGGAGCAGACCGAGACCAAATACATGCCGACGCATGACGCGAAGTTTGGTGAGGTTGAACTCCAGGCCGATGACGAACATCAGGAATACGACGCCGAACTCACCCAGGTAGCGAATGCCTTCGGAGTTCTGCGCAAGTGCCAGGGCGTTGGGGCCAATCACGACGCCCACCACCAGATAGCCGAGCATGGGGGGCAAGCGCAGGGAGCGGCAGGCCACCACGCCCAGAACCGCCGCAAGCAGGTAGACCAGGGTGAGTTCCAGCGCCGTCATGCACACATACTAGCAAGAGATGCAACGGTCTATAAAATGCACCGATGACTGCCGGCCTGCCATCGTTGGTGCCTGATAGTGCGGACCGGGCGATCACCCTGGCGCGCGAAACCTTCGACATTGAAGCGGCGGCCATCCTCGGTCTTCGGGCACGCATTGACGCATCCTTTGTGCAATGCGTGCGCATGATGCTGGCCGTACGGGGCCGGGTGGTGGTTACTGGCATGGGCAAGAGTGGGCACATCGCGCGCAAGGTGGCGGCGACCTTTGCTTCGACCGGGACCCCCGCACTTTTTGTCCATACGGGCGAAGCCATCCACGGCGATCTGGGCATGATTACGGCGGACGATCTGGTGCTCGCGTTGTCAAACAGTGGCGAGTCTGCCGAGCTGTCCGTCATCCTGCCGCTGGTCAGGCGGCTCGGTGCCAGCATCGTCGCCATCACCGGAAATCCGGATTCAACTCTCGCCCGCCATGCGGACCTGCTGCTGGATTGCAGCGTCGAAAAAGAGGCTTGCCCGCTGAATCTGGCCCCGACCGCCAGTTCCATTGCGCAGTTGGCAATGGGGGATGCGCTGGCGGTGGCCTTGCTCGACGCGCGTGGCTTCAAGGCACACGATTTTGCGCGGTCCCATCCGGGTGGTGCACTGGGCAGGAAGCTGCTGACACACGTGCGCGACGTGATGCGGACCGGTGCGGCCATTCCAAGGATCGACCCCGGCGCGTCCATGACGGCGGTAATGCGCGAAATGGGTGGCAAGGGGCTTGGCGCGGTCGTGGTGGTGGACGCGGGTGATTGCATCCTGGGCATATTTACCGATGGGGATCTGCGCCGCCTCGTGGAAAAAGGCGCGGACCTGCTGTCCCTGCGTGCCGGGCAGGTCATGCATGCGGCGCCGCACACTGTGCCCGCAGACGCACTGGCGGTAGAGGCGGTCGATCTCATGGAGCGGCATCGCATCACCAGTGTGCTGGTGGTCGACGCCCTGGGGCGGCTGTGTGGCGCGCTCAACAGCAACGATCTGATGCGCGCGAAGGTGATCTGATGCCAGCGCACTTGAACTTCCCGCCCGGGCTGCTGCTCAAGGCGCAAGGCCTGAAGGTGGTTTTCTTTGATGTCGACGGTGTCATGACGGACGGCGCCCTGTATTTCACGGAACATGGCGAGACGATCAAGCGATTCCATGTGCAAGACGGCTATGGGCTTGTCTTGCTGCGGCAAGCCGGTATCGCGCCTGCAGTGGTCACTGGCCGTGACTCCCCCGCGCTCAGAGTGCGTCTGGAGGAGCTGGGCATAACGCACGCCCGCTTTGGTGTCACCGACAAGGTGCACGCTGCGCAGGGCGTTCTTGATGCGCTGGGTGTCCGGTGGGACCAGGCCGCAGCCATGGGTGACGACTGGCCGGACCTGCCGCTCCTTCGCTGTTGTGCGTTTGCGGTGGCTCCCGCGAGCGCCCATCTGGAGGTGTTGGCAGGCGTTGACTACGTCACGCCGCGTTGCGGGGGTCGCGGCGCCGTGCGCGACCTGTGTGATCTTTTGCTGGTAGCCAGTGGCAAGTACGCGGGCCTGTTGGACGGGGCTGGCTGATGTTGCGCCTGCTTTTGCTCGGGTGGGACCGGATTTCCCTGTACCTGCCCATCGTGCTCATGGGCCTATTGTCATTGGGTACCTATTGGCTGGTGCAAAGCACACCGGCGCCCCATCAGCAGGCGCCGGAGAAGGCGCCTCGGCATGAGCCCGACTACTTCATGAAGAATTTCTCGGTGCGCACCTTTCAGGAGTCTGGCCGGTTGAAGAGCGAGGTCTTCGGTGCTGCGGCGCGCCATTTTCCGGATACGGATACGTTGGAGATTGATGCCGTGCGTATTCGCAGCTTTGATGCGCAGGGCCGGCTGACCACCTCCACTGCCAGCCGCGCGGTTACGGACGGGGATGGTTCCGAGGTGCAATTGTTTGGCAAGGCGCTCGTCGTACGCGAGGCCGTCAGCGACAAGTCCGGAAAAGTGACGCCGCGCATGGAGTTCCGCAGTGAATACCTGCGCGCCAACCTGGACAACGAGCGCCTGTCTTCAGATCGACCGGTGGAGATCCGGCGTGGCGCGGATGTATTCCACGCAGACACACTCCAATACGACAACGTACAGCTGGTACTGGCGTTGCGCGGCCGGGTCAAGGGAACCTTGAACCCGGCCGCTACACGCTAGGTTCATCACGGTGTCGCGACTGGCTTTCATCACGGGTGCGACTGGCGGAATCGGGCAGGCCATCGCCCTGCGGCTGTTCCAGGAGGGATACGCGCTGGCGCTCGTCGCACGTGAAACGGAGGGTTTGCAGGAATGGGTACGGGCCTGTGCCCTGCCGGGCCATCGTTACCGTATTTACCGTGCGGATGTGGCTGTAATCGACAGCATCGCCGGCGCTGCGGTGGCCTGCATCGCAGAGCAGGGCCTGCCCGATCTGGTTGTGGCCGGGGCGGGCATCAGTATCGGCATGGACACCGCCGTGCGTAGCGACCTGGACGTGATGGCGCGCGTGTATGCCGTCAACAACCTGGGAACAGCGGCCACATTTCATGCGTTTGTCGCGCCCATGGTGGCACGCGGGTCCGGGACACTGGTAGGAATCGCCAGCGTAAACGGCATCAGGGGTTTTCCGGGCCACGGCGCCTACTGCTCCAGCAAGGCAGCAGTGATCAGCTACTGTGAGTCTTTGCGTGGCGAACTGCGTTCCAGTGGTGTCAAAGTGCTGACGGTCTGCCCGGGCTACGTTGATACCGCGCTGACCCGCGGTAACCGGTATTCGATGCCTTTTCTGCTGACACCGGAACAGTTCGCCAAACGGTTCCTGCGTGCGGTTGATTCGGGTGCGCGATACCGTGTGATTCCATGGCAAATGGCGCTCGTCGCCAAATTGCTGCGTATCCTGCCCGATGCTGTATTCGACCGCGTCTTTGCCGGCCGGCCCCGTAAGCGCCGTTCCACCCAGACGTAAAAAAAGGACCCGTTGGGTCCTTTTTCTCTGACCGGCTGCTGCCGGTCACTATCGGGCTTAGTAGCTGCTGCGGCCACCACCGTAGCCACCGCCGCCGCCGCTTCGGCCACCGCCGCCGCCGGCGCCGCCACCGTAGCCACCACCACCACCGCTTCGGCTACCGCCGCCGCCGCCGGCGCCGCCACCGTAGCCACCGCCACCACCGCCGCTGCCGCC
>JANNDB010000943.1:0-2617 GCA_031387285.1 Betaproteobacteria bacterium
CCGGTCAGGCGCTCATGCGCGCGCATGGCGAAGCGGTCTGTCATCCCGGCGATGTAATCCGCCACCACGCGTTGCCGGCTCCGGCCTGAATCGGCGGGTGTGCCGGAGTCCACACCGGACTGCATGGTCTTGGGATCGTCGATGTACGCCGCAAAGAGATCGGTCACGACGCGTTTGGCTTCGCCTGTTGTCTGCATGACCTGCGGGTGGCGGTACAGCTTGTGCAGCAGAAAAGCTTTAAGTCCGGCTGCAGCCGTGGCCACCGGCTGCGAGAAAGAGACCAGCGCCGCCGTCCGGCGCACCTCGCCCACGTCCCGCGGGGCAGCCGCCTGCAGCCTGTGCTGGGTGGTGCCCGTGACGTCGTGCACCTGCGCGCTCAGCATGCGCCGTATCGTTTCGTAGAGGAGCCGGCGGTCTGTCGTCTGCGCGCGCAAAGCGGGCTTGTCATGGAGCGTTTCACGCAGGAACGCCTCGAAGAAGGGCACCTCACGCAGTTGTTCCATGGTGATGAGGCCGGAGCGCACGCCGTCGTCCACGTCGTGCGCGTTGTAGGCGATCTCGTCAGCCACGTTGCACAGTTGCGCTTCAAGGCTGGGCTGGCTGTTGTCGAGAAAGCGGCGCCCGACGCCACCGAGTCCGTCGGCGTTGGGTGGTTCGGCGGATTCCAGTTGGCGGGCGTTGCGTGCCGAGCAATGCTTCAATATGCCCTCGCGCGCCTCGAAGCTCAGGTTGAGACCGTCGAAATCGGCGTAACGCTCCTCCAGCAGGTCCACCACACGCAGGCTTTGCAGGTTGTGCTCGAAGCCGCCATGCTCTGCCATGCATTGGTTCAGCGCGTCCTGCCCGGCGTGGCCGAACGGGGTGTGGCCCAGGTCATGCGCCAGGGCAATAGCCTCCACCAGGTCCTCATTGAGGCACAGCGCGCGCGCGATGGAGCGGCCAAGTTGCGCGACCTCCAGTGAATGGGTCAGGCGCGTGCGGAACAGGTCGCCCTCGTGGTTCAGGAAAACCTGGGTCTTGTAGACCAGCCTGCGAAATGCGGAGCAGTGGATCACCCGATCCCGGTCGCGCTGGAACGCGCTGCGCCCGACAGCAGGCGGTTCCGCATGGCGCCTTCCGCGTGACTGCGCCGGATCGCAGGCGTAGGGCGCCAGCATCAGCCGCAAACGCTGTCGATAACGTCACGCACCATGCCGTCGGGCGCACTGCGTATGCGCGCGACACCCGGCCGGTCGATGACGACAAACCGTATCTCGCCGCCATGCGCCTTCTTGTCCAGCCGCATAAGCGCCAGGTAGCGCTGCGCGTTGGAGTCCCCGGACGTCGCGATGCCATGCCCACCCGGCGGCAGCAACGGGCCGACCGTGGGCAACTGCGCGCGTTCGATCAGCCGCGTGAGGCGCGCGACAAAGTCCGCGTCCACCAGACCGAGGCGCAGCGAGAGTTGCGCCGCCATCACCATCCCGCACGCAACGGCCTCGCCGTGCAACCACGTTCCGTAGCCCAGCCCCGCTTCAATGGCATGCCCAAACGTGTGGCCGAAGTTGAGAATCTCGCGCAGGCCCGCCTCGCGTTCGTCCACCGAAACAACCTGTGCCTTGATCTCGCAACTGCGCCGAACCGCCACCGCCAGGGCCGCGCGATCGCGGGCCAGCAGCGCATCCATATGGTCTTCAATCCACGCAAAAAAAGCCATGTCGGCGATGGGGCCGTACTTGATGACTTCCGCCAGGCCCGCACTCAATTCGCGCTGGGGCAACGTGGCCAGCGTGTCCAGGTCGCATACGACCTTGCGCGGCTGATAGAACGCGCCCACCATGTTCTTGCCAAGCGGGTGGTTCACGGCGGTCTTGCCGCCCACGGAAGAATCGACCTGCGCCAGCAAGGTGGTTGGAACCTGCACAAAAGGCACGCCGCGCATGTAGCAGGCGGCGGCAAAGCCGGTGATGTCGCCGACAACACCACCGCCGAGCGCAAACAATACCGTCTTGCGGTCACATCCGTGGCTGAGCAGGGAGTCGAACACGCGGTTCAGCGTCTCCCAGGTCTTGTGCTCTTCGCCGTCGGGCAGCGCGACAGTATGGACCTGGGCGTAGCGCGTGCGCAGGGCAGCCGCCAGCGGCGCTGCGTACAACGGCGCAACAGTGCTGTTGGTGACAATCAACGCGCTCTGTGCGGCGGGCAGGTCTTCATAGGTAGAGGCAGACCCCAGCAATCCGCCCGCGATCAGGATCGGGTAACTGCGATCGCCCAGCGCGATCTGGACTTGTTCAACGGAAGCGGGCACGGACATGGTCAGCAAGTTTAGAGCAGTAACCCGGCAAGCCGGCCGTGCCAGCGCGGCATCAGGGCGGGGACGGATCAGCGGATGAGTCCGCATGGCCGGCAATCGGCCACACCGCGGCAAGTTCGAGCTGCATGACGATCATGTTCACCAGTGTCGCCACAGACGGCCGGCCCGTCTCGATGGTGAAGGAAGCCGTCTCGCGGTAGAGCGGATCGCGCACGGCATGCAGATCGCGCAGGCGCGCGAGCGGGTCCCCCCCTTGCAGCAATGGGCGGTTGCGGTCATGCCGCAGCCGGCGAAACAGTTCCTGTGGTGATGACTTGAGGTAGA
>JANNDB010000946.1:0-3158 GCA_031387285.1 Betaproteobacteria bacterium
TGCTGGATTTTGGCTGCGGCCCGGGGCGAGACCTGATGCGTTTCAAGGCGCTTGGGCACCGCGTGACCGGGCTGGATGGCTCGGCAGAACTTGCGGCGCTGGCGCGTGCCCATAGTGCATGTATGGTGCTGGAGCAGAATTTCCTGGCACTCGACCTGCCAGCGGCGCGCTTCGACGGCGTGTTCGCCAATGCCTCCCTGTTCCATGTGCCGGTACAGGTCTTGCCGCGCGTGCTCGGCCAACTGCGCGAGGCGCTCAAACCCGGCGGCGTATTGTTCAGTTCCAACCCGCGTGGCGATGGCCGGGAGGGCTGGAATGGCGGGCGATTTGGCGTCTACCATGACTGGGAAGGCTGGCAGCGCCAGGTGCAGGGCGCCGGTTTTGTCGCATTGACCCACTACTACCGTCCGCCCGGTCTGCCACGCGCCGAGCAACCCTGGCTGGCCAGTGTGTGGCGCAAGCCCGCGCGCGACCGGCTACCAAATGTAGACTGTTCATAGAAGGAGCCAAATACCATGCGCAGTTTTATTGATCTGGCCAGGCGGGCCATCGCGGCCTCTGCCATCGCGGCAGCTTTCGGCGTCGCGGCCCAACCCTATCCGAACAAGCCGATCCGCCTGGTGGTACCGTTTCCGCCCGGCGGCGCGGTCGACTTCTACGCACGTGTCGTGCAGCCAGCCCTGGGCGATGCGATGGGCCAGCCGATCATCATCGAGAACAAGGCGGGTGCCAGCGGCATGGTGGGTGCCAGTCTGGTTGCGCAGTCGCCTCCCGACGGCTACACATTGCTGATCGGCAACATTGCTTCGCTGGCAATCAACGTGGGAATTTACGAGAAGATGCCCTACGACCCGCGCAAGGACTTCACCCACCTGGTGCGGACGGTGGACGTGAACTACATGTTGGTCGTTCACCCTTCGGTACCCGTGAAAACAGTGCCGGAACTGGTTGCCTATGCCAAGGCCAATCCGGGCAAGTTGTCGTACGGATCGGCCGGCAGCGGAAGCCTGCCACACCTCGGCACCGAACTGCTCAAGGCGCAGGCCGGCATCGACCTGGTCCATGTGCCGTACAAGGGCGGCGGCCCGATGGTCACAGATTTACTGGGTGGCTCGATCCAGGTGGTGCTGGGTGACCAGGCCAATCTGATGCCCCATGTGCAATCGGGCAAGTTGCGTGCACTGGCCGTCGCGACCAGCAAACGGTCAGTCAACGCGCCCGACATTCCGACCATTGCCGAGAGCGGGCTGGCCGGTTTTGATGCCACTGCCTGGCAAGGTCTGGTGGGTCCGGCCGGGCTGCCGCCGGACGTGGTGCGAAAGATCAACGAGGCCTTCAACAAGGTGATGGCGCTGCCCGCGGTGCGCGACAAGCTTGTCGGTGGCGGCCTGGAGCCGGTAGGCGGCACACCCCAGCAGTTCACCCGCTTCATAGACGGCGAGATCACCAAATGGACCAAGATCGCCCGGGACGTCGGCGCCAAGGCGGAATGACATTCTTGGTCGAACTGCCCTGTGCCTTGGACCAACGATCGGCCAGAGTTGAAGCGCTCCGTCCGGCGCCCTCACGCGGCCCAGGTCACCCAGCCGCTCCAGGCCGTGAACAACACCACGATGCCAAATGCGATCCGGTACCAGGCAAAGCCGACAAAGGTGTGGCTGGCGATGTAGCGTAACAACCAGCGTATGCACAACCACGCACTGACGAAGGAAAACAGCAGGCCCACGGCAAACATCGGCGCGTCGGCCCAGGCCAGCAGTGCACGTTCCTTGTACAGGCTGTAGACGCCGGCGCCGATCAATGTCGGAATAGCGAGGTAAAACGAGAACTCGGTTGCCGCCTGGCGCGACAGACCCAGGAACATGCCACCGATGATGGTGGCGCCGCTGCGGCTGGTGCCGGGGATCATCGCCAGGCACTGGACCAAGCCGACCTTGAGCGCATCCATCGGGGTCATGGCGTCGACATCGTTGATGCGCGGCGCCCCGGCGGCACCGGCCTGCAAGCGCTCGGCCCACAGGATGATGAGGCCGCCAACGATGAAGGCGCTGGCCACCACCACCGGCGTGAACAGATGCTCCTTGATCATCCTGCCGAACAACAGGCCCAGCACCACGGCTGGAATAAAGGCGATCAGCACGTTGAGCGCGAAGCGCTGCGCCTGACGCTGGCTCGGCAAGGCCAGAACGGTGGCGCGAATGCGCTGCCAATAGACGATGATCACGGCAAGAATGGCGCCGGTCTGGATCGCGATGTCGAACACCTTGCCCTTGGCATCATCGAGCCCGAGCAAGGAACCGGCGAGTATCAGGTGCCCGGTGGAAGAAATCGGCAGGAATTCGGTCAGGCCCTCGACGATGCCCATGATCGCCGACTTGGCCAGCAACACAATATCCACAAATGCTCCTTGATAGGGGACGGATTATCACCGCCCTGCCCCGCGCGACGACCCGCCCTACTCGTAGCGCAAGGCCTGGATAGGTAGCAATTTGGAGGCGCGCCGCGCCGGATAAAAACCGAAAAAGACGCCGACAAAACCCGAGAACCCGGCCGCCAGCAGGATGCTCGACGCCGTCATGCTCACCTGCCAGCCGGCAAAACTGCCGACCGCCCAGGTGGCGATGGCACCGATCAGCACGCCGATGGCCCCACCGATCAGGCTCAGGGTCACGGCCTCGATCAGGAACTGCGTGAGGATGTCGCGCCCGCGCGCGCCCACCGCCATGCGCAGGCCGATCTCGCGCGTTCGCTCGGTCACGCTCACCAGCATGATGTTCATGATGCCGATGCCGCCGATGATCAGGCTGATGCCGGCCACCGCCGCCAGCAGCAGGGTCATGACACGGCTGGACGCCTCCTGGGCCTGCAGGATTTCGGTGAGGTTGCGGATGGAAAACGGGTCCTCCGCATTGGGTTGCACCTTGAAGCGCTGGCGCAGCAAATCCTTGATGTTCTCCTCGGCCACCTTCATGCTCTGGCCATCCTTGACCTTGACGCTGATGGAGCCGATGCGCTTGAACTTCGCGCCGGCACCGCCCTGCACCCGGTTGCGGTAGGTGCTGATCGGCAACATGATGACGTCGTCCTGGTCCTGCCCCAGGGAATTCTGGCCTTTTTTGGACAACACGCCGATGATGGTGACCGGCACCTTCTTGACC
>JANNDB010001003.1:0-7104 GCA_031387285.1 Betaproteobacteria bacterium
GCAATTCGACTCCGTCCAGATGACAGTGGTCGCCCTTGCCGCGCTCATTGTCAAAGCCAACGATTCGCTCACCATTCAGGGCGTAGACCGCCCGATATTTGTAGCCATGCTCGGTGGGCGGAACCGGGGTGGGAACCCTCCAGACCACCAGCTCAATGACTCCGCCATCGGGCGTGATGTTCTTGAGCCTCGTGATCAGCCGAGCTTGCATGTTGGCAATTATGCCAACAAAAGTGCCTGTACTCAATCCGTTTCGCCTCTGGACCCTTGGCCGGTTGCCGTTCAATGCGAGCGCGATTCGAACAGGGTTTCGGGATAGCGCCGTGCCGGCCCCTCCGCCAGATCGGCCCCTTGGTCGAGCAGATGCCGGTTGAAGAAGGCGACCGAGTAGGCGTTGATGATGGCGTGCCCGCGTTGCGGGTTTATCGGCCCCGATAGCCCGAGCCGCGCGGCGATCGGTGTCCAGGCCGCGATGTCCGTGAAGTTGACATGAAACATTCCGGGCACACGGACAAAATAGCCGGCACCTGGAAGGCTCTCATAGACGGCCCGCATGCTCGACTGATGGGCTTCGATCTCCACCTCCGGCCAGCCACCGGTCTGCTCCCGCTCGAGCCGCATGCTGGCAGCGTCGCGCGTGATCCACATGCTGGGCTGGCGCAAACCGGAATGGACTACTTCGGTTGTCATCGGGGCGTCCATCATGAGGCAGGCGCGCAGCCGCGCATCGCGCCGGCAGGCTTCGCCGACGACGATACCGCCCAGTGAGACGCCGAATATGCCGACGCGCTGCAGGTCCAGCTTGCCGGTCAGGATGGCGTTCGGGTCGGCCTGGTTCACGACGGCCAGTTGATCCAGCGCGAAAACCACGTCCAGTGCCAGGTACGGGATGATGCCGCCGGTCTGGAGCGCCAGGCCAGGCGGAATGGGAATGCCGGCAGGCAGGGGACCGGGTACGCCCGGTATATAGCTCGGGCGCACGTTGGCCTGCAACTGCGCACGGTTGAGTCCCGGGATTTGATGGCCATCCGGGAACACGACGGCCGCTGCCGCGCCGGGTTGATCGATGGCGACGACGATGTACCCCTGCGAGGCCAGTTGCTCGACCTGGTAGGTGTTCATCGTACGAAACCCCGAGGCGCCCTCCAGGAATAGCAGCACCGGAAAGGCCGCCAGGCCGTCGGCCGCCGCTGCGGCTGGCACGGCGTTGGTCTTGACGTACTGCAGGTGCCCGAAAATCAGCGCCGGCTTGCGCTGGATACGGGCGAATTCCGCCATCACGGCGCCGGCATCGGGCAGGTAGGCGGCGCGCGCGCCCGCCATCCGCGCCTGGGCTGGATACCATATCTGCACCATCAGTTCACGGCGCATCGGGGTGTCGGCCGTGAAGACCTCCCTGCGTGATGCGTCCTGCCAGTGGTATGTCAGCGTGCCGATGGCGTATGGCCCGGTCGGAGCAGGGAAGCGGAACACGGGCACGAGGTTCGGCAGCGCCACCGCCATGGCAAGACCAGCCAGCCCCATTGCAATGGCCACACGCGTGCGCCGCCGATGCCCGCCGGCGTCGTCCGCCATGCCGAAGCGCTTTGCCAGCAGGGCCACCAGGAACAGCAGCGTGAGCCCGTAGGCCGGGACCATTTGCCAGCGCGGTCCCTCCAAAACGACGTGCGCGAAGAAAAGCGCGATCGCCGCGATGACCGCCATGAACGACCGATGGGCATTGCGCAAGCGCGGGAAGGCCAGCATGGCCAGGGCCACCAGATTGAGCGCCAGCAGCAGCATCTCGAAGGTTCGCATGGATGCGCCCGCTCAGTCGTGTCGGTGGCGAACCAGGGTGGCGGGGCCCCACACCACGGTGACGATGGCAGCCACGAGCGCCATGACCGGACCGACCACGCTCCTACCGCAGTGGTCGCCGCACGGACCAAACCACAGCGCCGGCGCCAGCGGCGAGCATGACGGCCCCAATGGCGACCCACGTTGCCGAGGCGCCTTGCACGGGAACGCAATCGGCAAAACACAGAATCGGCCGCAGGTGTACCAGGCCGGTTCCCTGAAGCAGCCATAACCCGCCCAGCAAGGCAGCAGCCAGGCCGATGAGAAAGGCGATTTTCTTCATCCGGCCGTGGCCCCTAGTCGCTTGAGCTTGCCAAGCCATCTGGCCGCGGCCTCAGGCTGCATGTCACCGGTCATTCCGATCAGTGTTTCGTGCACCGGCGCAATACCGACAAAACCGAGGATGTTGCGCTGCAGGGATTTGACGCTGTGGGCGCGAAAGTACCAGCGGTACACCAGTGCCGGCATGCCCATGGTCACGACCACCCTTGCGGAGCGGCCGCTCAGGCCCTTGCTTCCCCAGGGGCTGCCGCCTTTCTCGCGCAGGATCGCGAACCCGGGCCGCGCGACCTGTTCCAGAAAGCCTTTGAGCAGGGCCGGCATGTCGCCCAGCCAGATCGGAAAAAAGAAGACGATATGCTCGGCCCAGCCGATGCCGTCCTGCGCCGGGTGGGCCTGGATGATCAGGATACGTTTGGACATCGTGCTCCTCTGGGTGGGCGGCTTTTGCGTGAAGGGGCACGCGGAGTCTGGGTGCCTGGAGGTGACCGGTCTGTTCGACAGCGCACGGTGGCTGCTCGGCAAGGCCGCTATCCTTTCGCCATGGACGACTCCCCATGCGACAGCCCCCAATGAACACGCGCGCCCGGCAAACCTTGTCTCGGGTTGGCGCGCACGGGCCATTGCTGGTCGGACTGGCCACCGCGTTGCTGGCCTGGGCCTTCATCCAGATCAGCATCGAGATGGTCGAAGGGGACGTGCGCGGCTTCGATATGGCCATCCTGCGCGCCGCCCGGTCAATGAGGATCACGTACCCGTGGCTCGCCGAAGTGATGCGCGATCTCAGCGGACTCGGCAGCACCAGCGTGCTGACGCTGGTTACCGTCGTTGCGTTCGGTTATCTGGCGGTGGCTGGCGCACGGCTGAAGGCGCTGCTGGTGGTGAGCGCCGTCATCTTGGGTACTGCGGCGGTAAACCTCCTCAAGGCGCAGTTCGGCCGGCCGCGGCCGCTTGCCGAGTTCGCTGAACTGGTGGCCCCCGGCATGAGCTTCCCGAGCGGCCACGCAAGTATTTCGGCCATCGTGTTCCTCACCGTCGCCGCGATGCTGGCGCTCACCCGGACCCGGGCGGTCGAACAGACCTACATCCTGGTCATGGCCATCGTGATGACCCTGCTGGTAGGCCTGAGCCGCGTCGTCCTGGGCGTCCATTGGGCTACGGATGTGGCAGCCGGCTGGGCTTTTGGTGCCGCGTGGGCATTGGCGTGGCAGCTGCTCGCACGCGTGCTCCTTCGTAGTGGCGCTGGAAATGACCCTGGGCGACTTGCGCGCAAGGCTTGAACGCGCGCCCGCCGTCAAGGCACAGGCGTACGCAGGGCAAGCACCGCAGGTCTGGGACGCAAGCGGTGCCAACACCGCAGTGCCAGCTTGCGACCTTCTTCGAGCAGAAGGATGGACGAGGCGACGCCGGCGGCAACACCCCAGTCGGCCCAGGCCATGCCGGTGGTGCCAAACAGTCGTGACGCCGGCCCCCATTGCGTCGCCAGCATCTGCAGCAGCAGCGCGCCGCCCAGCGAGACCCACAGCATCCGGTTGCTGAACAGCTGCGAGTTGAACGCCGAACCGGTTTCATTGCGGGCATTGAACACGTTGAAGAGCTGGAACAACACGAAGGTCGTGAAGGCCATGGTCAGCGCGCGATCCTGCGGCCCGGACTGCAGAGCGTGGTATAGCACGGCCAGGGTTCCCACCATCATGGTGCAGCCATAGGCAAAGACACGCGCCACGCGCCGCAGTGGCAGCACTGGCTCGGTGCGCGGACGCGGCGGCTGGTCCATGATCCCCGGGCGCGTTCCGTCGAGCGCCAGCGAAACGGCGGGCGGCCCGTCCATGATGAGCGCGACCCAGAGGATCTGCAGCGCGCTGAAGGGTTCGGGCAGCCCCAGCATCGGCGCCGTGAATACCGTCAGGATGGCGCCGATGGTGGTGGAGAGCTGGAAGCGCACGAACTTCAGGATGTTGTCGTAGAGGGTGCGGCCGTGGCGCACGGCAGTGACTATGGTGGCAAAGTTGTCGTCGGTGAGCACCATGCTGGCGGCTTCCTTGGCCACCGCCGTGCCGGCCACGCCCATGGCCACGCCGATGTCGGCCTGCTTCAAGGCGGGCGCATCGTTGACGCCGTCACCGGTCATCGCCACCACATGGCCCCGGGCCTGCAGCGCCCGCACAATGGCCACCTTGTTGCCAGGCGACACGCGCGCGAAGACGGCCACTGCGTCAACCATGCCTGCAAGCTGGCTTGCATGCAGGCGGTCGATCTCCACCCCCGTCACGGTACGACCCGCGAGCCCCAGTTGGTTGGCCACGGCGGTGGCCGTGGCCTGGTGGTCGCCGGTGATCATCTTGACGGCGATACCGGCCTGCTGGCACTCGGCGATGGCCTGTTTCGCTTCGGCGCGCGGCGGGTCCATCAGGCCGACCAGCCCCACAAAGCACAATTCATCGACGAACGGTGCCAAGTCGCCGGCCGCGTTGAAGCTGCCCGCAGGCAGCGTGCGGCTGGCGATCAGCAGGCCGCGCAGGCCTTGCTCGCCCAGTGCCTGGTAGTCGGCTTCGATCTGCTGGCGCCGTGGTGCGTCGAGCTTTTGCTCCGACGCGGCGGTGCGCCAGGTCGCACAGCGCGCCAGCAACACGTCCGGTGCCCCTTTGACGAATACCCGGACCTGGGCGGCGTCGCGGTGAAATGTGGCCATGAACTTATGCGCCGAGTCGAAGGGCAATTCGGCCAGGCGCGGCATGGTGCGCTCGACCGCGTCACGCTGCACGCCGCCTTTGCCGGCCAGCACCAGCAGCGCGGCCTCCATCGGGTCGCCGATGGCCTTGCCGGTTTCGATGCGGCTGTCATTGCAGGCCACCAGCGGCTGCAGCAGCGGCGCCAGCTCGGCCTCGGCCGCTGCCTTGCCTGCATCGGTGATAGCGCCCGTTGCGCCGTAGCCCTCACCCGACACCTCGAAGCGGCGGCCTTCGTAGATGAACGTCTTGACGGTCATCTGGTTGAGCGTCAGCGTGCCGGTCTTGTCGCAGCAGATGACCGTGGTGCAGCCCAGCGTCTCGACGCTTGCCATTCGCTTGACGATGGCGTGCTGTCGGGCCATCTTGTGCATGCCCAGGGCGAAGGTGACCGTGACGACCACCGGCAAACCCTCGGGCATGGCGGCCACGGCCAGTGCAATGGCATCAAGCATGATGTGGGCCAGGGCCGCGCCGCGCAGGTACTGCATCAGCGACAGCAAGGCCACCAGTGTCAGGGCAATGGCGCCAAGGCGGCGGGCCAGCTGATCGAGTTGCACTTGCAAGGGGGCGGGCAGTTCGATCGTGGCCGCCAGTTCGCGTGAAAGCCGCCCCATCTCGGTGCGCGCGCCGGTTGCGGTGACCAGCACCTCGGCGCGCCCGCGCGTGACCAGCGTGTTCATGAACGCCATGTTGCTGCGGTCCCCGATGGGCGCGTCTGCAGCCACCCGTTGCGTGGACTGCTTGGGCGCCGGCTGGGACTCACCGGTGAGCGCCGACTCATCGATTTCCACGCCTGCCGCAACCACGAGCCGGCCGTCGGCGCACACGCTGTCGCCGGCTTCGAGGAGCAATATGTCGCCCGGCACCACCGACTCGGCGCTGACCTTCTGGCTGCTTGCGTCGCGGCGCACCGTCACATGCACGGGCAGCATGGATTTCAGCGCGTCCAGGCTGCGTTCGGCGCGGTACTCCTGATAGAACCCCACCAGCGCGTTGATGACGACAACGGCGAGGATCACGGATGCGTCCCGGATGCTGCCCGCCCACGCCGCCAGCAACGCCGCGCCGAGCAGGATGAGGATCATGACGCCCTTGAACTGCTCCAGCAGGAGCCGCCACGGCGATCGCGGGGCCGTGGCGGGCAGGGTGTTCGGCCCCCATTTCGCCAGCCGCTGTGCGATGTGCCGACTATCCAGGCCGGTTGACAGTTGCACATCCAGTGCCGATGCGACCGCGTTGGCGCTTTCGGTGTGCGCTGTCATGGTGTCACGCCAGACCGCCTGACCTGGCGAATCGTGGCGCGCAGCCTTCAACCCAGCAGGTCCGAATAGGTCTTGCAGTCCACCGCATAACAACTGCAGGCGGCGGCCTCCAGGCCGGCGCGGTCGGAGATGGTCATGACCCCGCGCTGGTAGTGGATCAATCCGCTGCGCTGCAATTCTCCGGCCGCCTTGGTCACGCCGACGCGTCGCACGCCCAGCATGTAGGCCAGGAACTCCTGGGTGATGGCAAACTGGTCGCAATGCGCACGGTCCTGGCTCATCAGCAGCCAGCGCGCCAGCCGCGGCCCGATCTCGTGGTAGCGCAGGCAGCCGGCCGATTCGGCCATCTGGGCCATCAGTACATACAAATAGCGGTTCAACCCACGGCGCAGCGCAGCGCTGGCGTCGAGCTGGCGGCGAAACGGGGCCACCGCCACGCGCCACGCGGTGCCGGCGCCCTGCACCAGGGCGTGCAGGGGCGCAGCGGCCACTCCCAGGATCAGGTGGCTGCCCACCATGCCTTCGCGTCCGACCATGCCGATCTCCAGGCCCGGATTGCCGTCTATCGACATCACCAGCGAGACGAATCCGTTGTTCGGAAAATACACATGGCGGATCGGCCGCCGCGGCTCGTACAGCACCTCGGCCAGTACCAGTTCCACGGGCTCGCAGATCGACAACAGGCGTGTGCGGTCGGCGCGCGGCAGCAATTCGATGAGGTGGTTTTCTGTGCTGGCCATGACAGGCTCCAGGGTTCGTTGCCGGCCCCGCAACGGGGAAAAGGGTGCGCTGTAGATCACCCGGCCAGCGAACGCAACGCCGAAGGCCCGCGTCGTGCCAGTTTAGGTGCCGCCACCTGCGCCCGGCCGGCCGTCACGTAAGCCCGCGCACAAGAATGCACCGCCCGCTGTAGGACAACGCCGCGTCATGCCGCCATCGCCATGGGATTCGGGGATGGCGGTGCCCATCGACCGGCTGTTGCCGCGTTGGCGGTG
>JANNDB010001059.1:0-2983 GCA_031387285.1 Betaproteobacteria bacterium
CCGCGCCAGCTCGTCTGCGAAACCCAGGTCGAGCAGGCGATCGGCCTCGTCGAGCACCAGCATCTGCACCGATGCCAGCGTCAGCGCGTTGTGCGCCAGCAGATCGAGCAGGCGCCCCGGCGTTGCCACCACGATATCGGCGCCACCACGCAAGCCCATCATCTGCGGATTGATCGACACCCCGCCGAACAGGATCGCCACCTTGAAGCGCTCGGCCAGCGGCGCGGCCAGGCGCCGGACGACCTCGCCCACCTGCGCCGCGAGTTCGCGCGTTGGCACCAGCACCAGCAGCCGTACGCGGCGTGGCGTATGGGTCGGGCCGCTGCGCATGCGCTGTAGCAAAGGCAGCACGAATGCCGCGGTCTTGCCCGAGCCGGTGGGTGCCCAGCCGAGCAGGTCCTGGCCTTGCAACACCACGGGAATCGCCTGTGCCTGGATAGGGGTTGGAGCGCCATAACCGATCAAGGCGGCGGATGCAGCCAGCTCGGGGGACAAGCCCAAGGCGACAAACGGATCGACCGGCGTCATCACGTGCTGCCTGCCAAAGCCCGCTGGCGCAAGGCCAGTGCGGCGCCCAGCCAGAGCGCCAGCGCCGACACCACAAAGCCGCGCGCCAGCCCCCCAGCGCCGTCGGCTATCCAGCCGACCACGGTCGGACCGATGATCTGACCGCCGGCAAACACGATGGTGAAAGCACCGATGCCCGAAGCCCATTGGGCCGGTGGCAGGTTGTGCCGCACCCAGGCCGTGGTGGACGCCACCACCGAGAGAAACACGCCGCCAAATACCAGGCCGGACAGCAATACCAGAGGCCATGCACTGCTCAAAGCCGGCAGCAAGGTGGCCAGGCCGAGCAGACCATTGAGCAAGGCCAGCGGCCTGCCGTCACGATAACGATCCAGCAGCCAGGCCCACAGGCGCGGAGATACGAGCACGGCCAGCCCCAGAATCGCATAAAACGCGGTGATGCTGGCTGCGGACTGCCCCTGTTCCTTCAGCAGCGCGATCACAAAGGTCATGTAGCCGATGTAACCCACGCCGAACATGCCGTACCCCGCCATGCCGAAGAAAAACCGCCGCAAGGGCACATGGGCAGCAGCGGTCGCAGCCGAGGCAGCGCCCACTGGCGCGACCAGAGGGGCGAGCAAGCGCCCGGGCCAGCGCACGATCGCTGTGCCCGCAAAACACAATACGGCCAGCGCCACCCAACCCCAGGCCCAGGGATGCAGCGCCCCGGCAGCGCCATGCAGCACCGCCGGCACCAGCAGCGCCGACAGGCTGATGCCCAGCCCGGTGCCGCCGTAATACAAACCGATCAGCAGCCCGGCCCGGGCCGGGTCCTGCGCGCCGAGCCGCGCGGCCAGCAGGCCGCCGGTGACAAACACCAGCGCGCTCGCCACACCCGCCGCCAAGCGCTGCGCCAGCCACACGGCCGTATCCGTGAACAGCCCACTGAGCGCCATCAACACACTGGCCAGCAGACTGCCGGTCCACAACACGGTGCCGGGGTCGACCCGCCGCAACAGCCAGGGCGTGAGCAGCGCGCCCAGCAGGTAGCCGGCGGCGTTGCTGGTGTTCATGGCACCGGCCAGCGCGTAGGACCAACCCAGGTCGGCACGCATCGGGGGCAGCAACAGCCCATAGGCAAAACGTGTAATGCCCAGAGACACGGCAGCGCCGACCGACAAGGCCAGCGCCAGCCGGAGCATGGTGTCGGTACCAAGGGTTGGCGCAATGGGAGACGCGGTGGGCATGCGTCAAGTATGCCCGCAGCTAGAATCGCGACCTCGCGCCCGCGGGGCAGCCTTCGTTTGCCGCGCAACCCACCCCACTTTCCCATGACCGCAGCCTGCGCCATCGACTTCGGAACCTCCAATTCGGCCATCGCACTGCCTGTGGCCAGCGGCGTGGAGCTGGTGGCGCTCGAAGCCGGGGAGCGCACCATGCCGACCGCTGTTTTTTATGCGGTCGAGGGCCTGGCGGCTTTCGAGGAGCCGCATCTGCACTACGGCCGCGCTGCCGTGGCGGCCTATGTGGAAGGCGTCGAGGGGCGCCTGATGCGCTCCATGAAGAGCATTCTGGGCTCCACGCTGGCCGATCAAGCCACCGACGTGGGCGGCGGGCGCAGCGTGCGCTACCTCGATGTGGTGGGCGGTTACCTGCGCCACCTCAAGACCACTGCGGAAGCCGCCGGCGGCCACGTGCTGACGCAGGTGGTGCTGGGGCGCCCGGTGTATTTCGTCGACGACGAGCCGGAGCGCGATGCGGCGGCCCAGGCTGCGCTGGAACGCGCGGCGCGCTCGGTGGGCTTCTCCGATATCTGCTTCCAGTTCGAGCCCATCGCCGCGGCAATGGACTTCGAGACCACGGTGGAGCGCGAGCAGCTCGTGCTGGTCGCCGATATCGGCGGCGGCACCTCGGATTTCTCCCTGGTGCGCGTCGGACCACAGCAGCGCAAGCGGCTGGACCGGCGCGCCGACATCCTGGGCAACCACGGCGTGCACAGCGCCGGAACCGACTTCGACCGGCAGATCACGCTCGCGCACATCCTGCCGCATTGCGGCTTTCGCTCACACGGGCCGACGGGGCGCGAGGTTCCAAGCAAGGTGTACTTCGACCTGGCCACCTGGCACCTGATCAATACCGTCTATGCACCGGCGCGCGTGCTCGAACTCCAGCAGATGTCAACTTTTTACGCCGATCTCGCGCAACACGCGCGCCTCATGCGCGTCGTCCGCAAGCGCCTGGGCCATGCGCTGATCGCGCAGGCCGAGGGCGCCAAGATCGCGGTGGCCGAGGGTGCCCTCGCCACGCTGGACCTGCGCGAACTCGAAGACCTCCTGCAACCCGTTCTGGGCGAGCACGCCGCCATGCAGGCCATCACGGCGGAGATGGAGCGCATTTGCGCGGCGGCCGAGGAAACGCTGGCGCGCGCCCAGGTGCGGACCGATGCAGTGGACGCCCTTTACTGCACCGGTGGTTC
>JANNDB010001081.1:0-1872 GCA_031387285.1 Betaproteobacteria bacterium
CCGTTCCCAGGGGCGAATTCCGCAATGCGCAGCATGGAGGATGCCTGATGAGCGCCGACACCACGATCGACCCCTTTGCGCATCTGCACGACGAGGACTACGACCGCGCCACCAGCCAGCCCGTCATTGGCGCCGACACCCTGGTCGACTGGACCCGCCGCCCGCATACGCGGCTCGACGGCCCGTGGCATTTCACACTGGACCTGTTCGACGAGGGCCTGCGCCAGAAGTGGTACGCCGACACCCCGCTGCCCGCGCCGCAATGGCCCCGGCCGCGCGACTATGACGCCGGTCAGGGCCAGACCGTGGACCTGCCCGCCTGCTGGACCGCGCAGCGGGCGGAGTGGTCCTATTTCGAAGGGGCCGCCTGGTACACGCGCACCCTGGCGTACGTTCCCGACCCGGCTCGGCCGCGCACGCTGCTGTGCATCGGCGCCGCCAATTACCAGGCGCGCGTCTTCGTCAACGGGATCTTCGTCGGCACCCACCTCGGCGGGTCGACACCGTTTTGTGTCGAGCTGACGCAGCACCTGGTGCCTGGTGACAACCGCCTCCAGATCCAGGTCGACAACCGCCGCGAACGGCACCGCGTGCCGATGAAGCACTTTGACTGGTTCAACCACGGTGGCATCTACCGCGAAATCGCCCTGCTGCACCTGCCCGGCGTGTTCATCCGCGACGCCTCGGTGCAGTTGCTGCCGGATGGCAGCTTCAGCCGCCTGGCGGTGGACGTCACGCTGTCGGACCCGGTGGATCGCGAGGTCACGCTGGACATTCCCGCACTGGGTATCACCCACGTGTTGCAGGTGCGCGCCGGCCACGGGCGCGCGGTGCTCCAGGCGCGGCCGCGCCTGTGGTCACCTGCGGACCCGCACCGATACGAGGTCGAATTTCGCCTGGGTGAGGACGTATTGCGCGATCAGGTGGGCTTGCGTGAAGTGCGCGCCGATGGCCAGCGCATCCTGCTCAATGGCGAGCCGCTGTACCTCAAAGGCATCTGCGTGCACGAGGACGACCTGCGACTGGGCAAGGTGTCCACCGAGCAGGACGTGCGCCGGCGCTTCGCCGACGCGCGACAGCTGGGTTGCAACTTCCTGCGCCTGTCGCACTACCCGCACCACGCTCACGTAGCGCGTATCGCCGACGAACTGGGTTTCCTGCTGTGGGAGGAAGTGCCGGTCTACTGGGCCATCGCCTTCGACAACCCCGCGACGCTGGCCGACGCCCGCAACCAGCTGCAGGAACTGGTGCGGCGCGACCGCAACCGGGCATCCGTCATCCTGTGGGGGGTCGGCAACGAGAACGAAGACAGCGATGCGCGCCTGGCCTTCATGCGCGAGCTCGCGCAAACCGCCAGGGCGCTGGATCCGACCCGCCTGGTCGGAGCGGCCTGCCTGATCAACCGGCAGAAGTTCTGCATCGAGGACCGCTTGACGGAGCACATCGACGTGATCGGCATCAACGAATATTTCGGCTGGTACGAACCCGACTTCTCCGGGCTGGACCGCCTGCTCCATGCATCGGCACCCGACAAGCCGGTGATCATCAGCGAAACCGGCGCCGACGCGCTGGCCGGCCACCACGGGCGCAGCGACGAGTTCTTCACCGAGGAGTGCCAGGCGCATGTGTTCGAGCAGCAGATCCGCCGCCTCGCGCGCGCACCCTACATCTGCGGCATGACCCCGTGGCTGCTGTACGACTTCCGCTCCGAGCGGCGCCAGACCGTGTTCAACCAGGGCTTCAACCGCAAGGGCCTGATCGCCGAGGACAAGACGACGCGCAAGCAGGCGTTCGAGGTGCTGCGGGCGTTCTATGCGGGCATGCGCTGAGTCGGGTCCGCAGGGTCATCGAAGGTACAGGATATACATAAGG
>JANNDB010001085.1:0-1610 GCA_031387285.1 Betaproteobacteria bacterium
GTGACAGCGGGTGAACTGGTCGTCGAGATCGAGACCGACAAGGCGGTCGTTGAAGTCGAGTCCCCGTGCAGCGGCGTCATGGCGCAACATCTCGAGCAGGAGGGCACCGTAGTGAAGATGGGCCAGCAGATCGGGGTGATCGCCCCGGCAAAGGCATGAGCGCGCACACAGGCGCTGCAGCAAGCGCCCATCGGCGCTTCGCCAGCCCGCGCGCGCGCGCCGCCGCGCGTGCGCAAGGGCTGGATCTGGCGCTCATCGACGGCTCCGGGCCGAATGGCCGGGTGGTTCTGCAAGATCTGGGTGCTGCCCACACGACCCGGCCGCCAGTGACGGCGCAGGCCAGCGAGCGGCCCACCCGTTTCGAAGACATTCCCAACAGCCTGGGCCGCAAGCTGATTGCGCGCCGCCTGACCGAATCGATGCAGCAGGTGCCGCATTTCCATACCCGCATCGACTGTTGTGTCGATGCCGTGCTGGCCCTGCGCAGCGCGCTGGCGAGCCGGCTGGATAAGCAGGGCGACAAACTGTCGGTCAATGATTTTGTGGTCCATGCGGCCGCGCATGCGCTGCGCGATGTGCCGGCCGTCAACGTGTCCTTCAGCGCTTCCGCGATCCGGCACTACCAGCAGGTGCATCTGGCGGTGGCGGTTGCCGTGGATGAAGGTCTGGTCACGCCCGTGATCGCGGACGCCGACGGCAAAAGCGTGGTCCAGATTGCGCGTAAGTTGCGCGCGCTGGCGGCGCGGGCGCGTGCCGGTACGCTGCCGGCTGGCGCCAGCGCCGGCGGAACGTTTACGGTGTCCAACCTCGGTTCGCATGGCGTGCGCGAATTCACGGCTGTGATCAATCCGCCGCAGGCAGCCATCCTGGCGGTTGGCATGGCGGAGCCCTGTGCCGTTGTGCGCGACGGGCAGATCCGTGCCGCCAGCATGCTGACCGTGACGCTGTCGGCGGATCACCGCGCCATCGACGGGGCGTTGGCCGCGCGCTGGCTTGGCGCATTCAGACGCCGGCTCGAAAATCCGATGGAGGAAGATGTATGGGAAGCAACACGGAGCGCGTCATGAAACACGCCCGATGTTGACGCCCGCATACGGGCTGCGTAGCATTGACCGGCGCGGCCTCAACTACAACACAAGAAGCAAGCAAGCCTTTTTTCAGTCTGATTCAACCCACCAGGAGACAACACCATGCGCATCAAGCACCTCGTATCCAGTCTGTTGACAGTCGTCGCACTGTCCGTTTCGGGCGCCGCCTCTGCCCAGACCGTCCTCAAGTTCTCGATCGGCGCCCCCGAAAGTGGTGGCGGCGAAATCATGGGCATGAAGGCCATGAAGGAGTATGTGGAGTTCAAGAGTGACGGCAAGATCCAGGTCCGGCTCTTCTTCAACACCTTCGGCGGCTCACAACAGGTGACCGAGCAGGTCAAGAACGGCACGCTGGAAATGGCGCTGACCGACGACTCCGTGCTAGGCAACTTCCACAAGCCCATGCTGGTGTTCCAGATTCCCTATCTGTTCCCATCGTCACCCGTGGCCTGGGAGTTCATGAAGAGCCCGTTCGTGCGCGAGCTGAACGAAGACATGCGCAAGGCGACCGGCATCCGCACG
>JANNDB010001098.1:0-2901 GCA_031387285.1 Betaproteobacteria bacterium
CAGGCCAAGAACAACTCACTGGCGCGTGCGCTGGACGTGACGGCCTCGCATTTCGTGCTGCCCTGGGTGGCCGACCTGGCGCGCGATGCGCAATGCATGCTGGGCCAGGACTTCTGGCCCTACGGGCTCGACGCCAATCGCGTGACACTGGAGGCCTTCTGCCAGTACGCGGTCGAGCAGGGCGTCGCGCACAAACCGATACACCCCCGGGAGCTGTTTGCGCCGGAGGTGCTGTCTGCAGCGAAGGTCTGACCCGGTTGAACGAGTCGGTTCTTCCGTGATGACAAAAGCCTTTTCAACCTGGGCAATGGAAGCGCAAGACGCTCACCCGCCCAGGCGCTGCATCAGCATGTCAAAACGCCGCATGAACAGGTAACGCTGCGTGTCGTCAAGACCGCTGAAGCGGAAACTCACCAGCAAACGCGGCCCGCGGTTGGTAGCCAGCTTGCGAGGTTCGGCGACGCGCCATGACAGCATCAACTGGCCTTGCCGGCCTATCTGCGCCGACAGCGCCTGGGCGACTTGCTGGAAGGGATTGGCGCCGATCGCCAGCGGCAGGCCGGCCAGCCACTCGCGCTCGGTGCACGCCACCTCGCGATCGAAGTTTTCGGCATACGACGGTTGCAAGACGCTGGCACGCGAAGCGGTATCCATGACCCCCATGTTCGTGCACTTGCAAGCCGCTGGCAAGTAGGCAGAAGACCGGATGAAGGGTCAAAAAACGCGCCATATCGCCCTGGCGCAGAGCCGCCAACATAGCGCCGCTGAACCCGTCAGCCCATTCTTGGCAGCGGCTGCAACATGCCCACCCAGTTACCTTCGCTGTCCGAAGAAGCCCCCGTTGATCTCCCCCGGGCGGATCGGACGCCTCGGGCTGCCGGCTGGCGTAGGGCCCGGTTTGGCAATGCGGGTCACAGCAACAACTTGTGCGTATTGAGCTTCGCCGCCTTTTTGTCAAACGTCAATACATGCGCGGCCCCCTGTTCGGCGCTGAGGTAGCCGAGCAGGATGTCTGCAAAGTCTGCCGAACTGTGGCGCATCGCATTCAGCGCCGTTTTGACGGCCTTCGGGTTTTCCATCTCCAGGCCGCTGAATTTGAGCATTGCACTGAGCGCAAGAGCCAACTGGGCCTTGTCGTAGCCATACAGGCGTTGCAAAACCCAGACCAGTTCGCATGTCACTACGAGGCTGACCCATATCTGGTGCTGGTCCTGCATAGCCTGGTCGAGGGCGGCGCGCGCCTTTTGTGCCTGCCTGGGATCGTCATTGGTCAGTAGTCGGACCAGGATGCTGGTATCCAGGGAGATCATGCGGCTCGCCGGTTCCGCAGTTTCGGCGTCCCATGCTTTTCTGCCAACGCCTCGCCTATAGCCCGGTTCATTTCTTCCACGGTATGCGCTTTGGCGGGGGGCGGCAGCACACCGACCAAGCTCTCGAAAGAGGCCCTGGATACCTTTTGCACTCTGGCCCCACCTTCTTCCAGAATGAACTGCAGTTTGTCGCCTTTTTGAACACCAAGCCACTGTTGCAGCGCCTTGGGCAAGGTGACTTGTGATTTTGACGAGAGGGTGGCTTGCATGGCAGACTCCGGTTGTGCATCTGAAAGCGCAATTTCTTACTTCCCGGTAAGAATAGCACGGCGTCGGGAATGGCACAACCCGACTCCATCAGGGCATCAGCAGCAGACTGTTTTTTCCCGATGGCATGGGTGGTGGTCGCACGCGCCCACGCCATTCCACGGCCACTCGCGCACTCAGCGCCGCCGCTGACCGGCGAGCAACTCCACGAGTTCCTGGAGCATGGCGTTGCCGCTCGACGCTTCCAGATCGAGCACATGGCTGCGCGGGTAGTAGGGGCTGAGGTCGAGCGCCACGCCAACCCCGAACACCTCCACGGCCCCGGACGCCTCCAGAGCCGACACCACCGCGCGCAGGTGCTGGTCGAGGTAGTGCGTGTCGTTGGCGAGGTTGGTGGCACTGTCCATCGGCGAGCCGTCGGAGACCACCAGCAGCAGTTTGCGCCGTTCACCGTGTTCGCCCAGGCGGCGCGCCGCCCACAACAGCGCTTCGCCGTCGACGCCTTCGCGGAACATGTCGGCCTTGAGCAGGGCCGCCAGGCCCTTGCGGGCGTGCCGCCAGGGGGTATCGGCATCCTTGAACACCAGATGGCACAACTCGTTGAGCCGGCCCGGATGCGCCGGCCGCCCGGCGCGCTGCCAATCGCGCTGGGCGCGCCCGCCATTCCATGTCGCAGTCGTGAAACCCAGCACCTCGGTAGCCGGCGCACCTGCCATCTCCAGGCCGCGCACCAGCACGTCCACCAGGGCGGCCAGGGCCAGGCTGTGCTGCTTCATCGAACCAGAGCAATCCAGCAGCAGTGTCACGGCGCAGTCTGCCACCGGCTCCGCATGCTCCACGCGGAACAGGCGGCGCTCGGTCGGCGACGCCACCAGGCGCGCCAGGCGCCTACCGTCGATCCGCCCCTCCTCCTGGTCACTGTCCCAGCCGTCGCGCTGCGGTGTGGCCAGCAGTATGCGCAGCATGCGGGCCAACCGCGGCAGATTGACCGCCATGCGGGCGACCTGCGCGTCGATCTGCGCGCGATAGTCAACCAACAGTTCGTCGCGCACCAGACGCTGCGCTGCGCGCTCCTGGTCATAGGCCCGCGTGAAGACCCTGTAGGCGCCGTCGGCATCGTCGAGCACACGGCTGCGGCCGGACACTGCCGTCGCGAAGTTCGAAATGGTTTCGCCCTCGAAGTCCATCAGCAGCGAGAACGCGGCCTGTTCGTCGCTCTCCCCCGGCTCCGATTTGCCGCCGGCCTCGGCGCGGCTGTTGCGCAGCAGTTCGGCCACCGCCCGGGCGAGTTCAAGCGCGTGCGCTGCGTAGGCAGCCTGGTCCG
>JANNDB010001108.1:0-2941 GCA_031387285.1 Betaproteobacteria bacterium
CCGGCATGCGCCTTGCGCACCGCTTCAACCGCGACGAGCGCGCCGCGTTTGAAGATGGCTGGGGCACGCCGGACGAAACGGGCGCTGCGCCGCCGACCGGCCCGAAAACAAAAGTCACAGCGGAGGACGCCAGGAGCGCCCTGAGCAAGAACGATTCGCCGGACATCTACTTCGATTACGGCCTGAACCCGTACCGCGGATGCGAGCACGGCTGCATCTACTGTTACGCACGCCCCACGCACAGCTATCTCAACCTGTCGCCCGGACTCGATTTCGAGACGCGTCTGCTGGCCAAGCGAAACCTGGCGGCCGTGCTGGCGCGCGAACTGCTGTCGCGCACCTATTTGCCGAGCCAGATCGTCATCGGTTCGGCGACCGACGCGTACCAACCCGTGGAGCGGGAGTGGAAGATAACCCGCGGCGTCATCGAACTGCTGCACCGCTGTGACCATCCGCTGGCGATCGTCACCAAGGGCAGCGGCGTGGAGCGTGACATCGACCTGCTGGCTCCCATGGCGCAGAAGGGCCTGGCTGCCGTCTACGTGACCATCACCACGCTGGACGCCCGGCTTGCGCGCATCCTCGAACCGCGGGCTGCTGCACCGTACCGCCGCCTGCGCACCATCCGTGCACTGGCGCAGGCGGGGATTCCGGTCGGGGTCAGCGTGGCGCCGCAGATTCCGTTCGTCAACGACGATATGGAAAAGGTCCTGGAGGCCGCCACCGACGCTGGCGCGCAACACGCCTTCTATACCGTGCTGCGCCTGCCCTGGGAACTGAACGCGTTGTTTCAGGACTGGTTGCAGCAGCATTACCCGGAGCGCGCCGCGCGCGTGATGGCACGTATCCGCGAGATGCGAGGGGGGCGCGATTACGACGCTGATTTCGCGACGCGCATGAAAGGCAGCGGTATCTGGGCCGAGTTGATCCGCCAGCGTTTCGAGAAGACCTGTGCCCGGCTGGGACTGAACCGGCAGCGCGTGGAACTCAGTACCGACCTGTTCCGGCCCTCAAGGCTGTCTTCGCAGCAGGATCTTTTCTAGCGCCGCCACGGCGCCGGCATGGCTGTAGGGGACGACCAGCGCGCGCAGGCCAGGCGCCTTTTCCTGCATGGCAAGAAGATCCCTGGCGCTGAAGGCCCAGGTCAACCCGAACAGCAGCGCGCACAGCGAACTGGCCATGACCACCTGGCGCAGGTTGCGCCGCAGCGACAGACGCTGCAAAGGCACGCGCCACAACCACACACACGGCACGACTGCGATCACCAGAAAACACAAGCCGCCCTGCCATGACAACAAACTTGGCCCGGCCGCCCCCGGCAATCCGGCGAGCGCCGTCGCGATCAGCGCCAGCGACACAACAGGCCGGGTTGTCCAGCGCCACATCAGCAGGCACATCAGGCCGGTGCTGGCCACGCCAATCAGCAGGGCGATCCGCAGACCGATCCATACAGCTGCGCCGGTATCGATGCCGGGTGTGCTCGCCAGCGCCGCCCAGAGGGCCCAGTTGCCCGGCACCGCGATCCAGAACGCTGCCGCGATGACCAGCCAGAGCGGATGCAGGGCGCGCCGCTGTACCTCGGGCGAAAAACTGCGCGACTGCGCAAATTCGGTGGAACGAAACAGCTTGAGCGACATGCACCCAAATTGTGCGGGATGCCACAGGCATGCGGCAATGGCAAATGTCACGCTCTGTGTCAGTGTCCGCCTGCCCGTGACCGATGGCCATCAAGGCAGCGACAACCTGCGCGGCGTATTGCCGCCCTCCCATTGCCAGAGTGCACCGTCTGTCGCGAGTGCCAACGTGGCGGTGTCGCCGGCCGCAGTGGCTACGACACCATCGAGCAGCCTGCGCGGCGTTACGCCAAAGCCCGCGCCCCAGGCCCACAGGCTGTTGTCCGTGCGGATGGCCACTGAAAGCCGCGATCCGGTGGCTATCGCGCGCGCGCCATCAAAAATCGTCCCCCAGCGGTCGGCCTTGTCGCCCAGACCATGGGTGGACAGGGGGCCGAAACGGTTGCCGCCGGTACCGAGCACCGCGCCATCGCGACGCAGGAATATCGCGTGGCCGGTATGCGCCTTCACCGCCACCGCCTCACCTGCGGTACGGGTGAACTGCGGGCTCTCCATGAGCCGTCCATCGCCATACTGGCCGCGATGCGCGAGCCCTCTGACCCACAATCCCCCGTCGGCGCGCACGTAGTAGTCGGCACCGTCCCCGATGCAGGCCTGCACCACGTCAGTGGCTACAACCCGCGCGGCACCAGCGCCAGCGTGCCACAACTGGTGCCCGGCGTCGATGGCGAACCAGCCGGACTCGCCCGCGGCAAAATGGATCACGCCGTGCATCAGGGTCTGCGCGCGCAGCGGGTCGTCCGTCCAGCGGACCAGGCGGCCGTCGTCGAGGCGCGCAAACCAGGCCGTCTGGCTTACGCCCACCTGCCGCACGCCGGCAAGCAGGCGAACCGGCTGGCTCTGGCCCTGCCAGCCGTGGGCGACGCCGCCACGCAGCGCCATGTGGCGGTCGTAAAAGGAGGCCAATTCGGGGCCGGACCCGTCGGCACGCGCGTTTGTGACAGGAAGGGACATGCTGTACCCGCTGATGATGAGAAGGGCGCCGCGCCGCTGCACTTTCGGCGAGAAGCCGCGTGACTGGGCAAACTCGGTCGAACGCAACAGCTTGAGTAACGACATGCCCGCGGATTGTGCGGGATGGCGGCCTGTCCTGGCAATTGCAACTGTCTCACTCCGCTGCCGGCGGCGTGGCGCGAACACAGCGGCTGCGGGATGAACGGGATGGGAGCGCAAGTACACTGCAAGGAATGCCAAGGCTGACCGGCCAGCCCCCGTAATACCCGTTCTGCAGAGTGACAATGGAAACTTCGAATACTGACTGGTTGATCGCCGCTGTTGTTCTGGCCTGTCTGCTGGTCGGTTTTCTG
>JANNDB010000006.1:0-11553 GCA_031387285.1 Betaproteobacteria bacterium
GGCCCTTGCCATGCCAGCGGGGCCAACCGGCGCCTGGGTCCCGGCGCGGCTCCCCATGAGCGCGCCGCCCGCTGATCCGAGGCGCCTGAAGGATATCGAGACCGCCCTGATCCGCAAGGCGGTGGATGAGGCACGCGGCAATGTGGCGCTCGCGGCGCAGCGCCTGGGCGTGAGCCGCGCTACCGTGTACCGCAAACTGGGATTGCCGCGCCACTGACGCATTGCCGCGCCTGCGCGGCTTCAAACTGCGCAGGAACGGAATCCGGCAAACAGGTCGTCGCGCCCAGGCAAGGCAAAACGCCGGAATTTGGGATGTTTCAGTCGCTCGCGCGTGGCAAATGAGGCGCCACGCAGCACCTTGTGGCTGCCGAACAGGGGTTCGGAATAACCCTGCCACGGGCCGGCCACAAACCCGGGATAGGCGCGCGCCGTGCTGCCGGTCCACTCCCACACATCACCCCAGCGAAAGCCGCGGCGCAGCGCGGTGTGGGCAGCCAGTTCCCATTCCACTTCGGCCGGCAGACGCCGCCCGGCCCAGCGGCACCAGGCGTCTGCCTCCCACCATGTCACGTGGGTCACGGGCTGCCCGCCCAGCATGCGCCGTGCCGTCCCGAAACGGGTCTGCATGACAGCGCCGCTGGCGACACCAATCTGATCCACATAACGCGGCGCACGCCCGCGGTTGCCCGCTGCCTGCTGCTGCAGCCAGGCCCAGCCGTCGAGGTGCCACAACTCCTGACGGTCGTATCCGCCATCGTCCACAAATTCCACGAACTGCGCCCAGCAGACTGCCTGCGCGTCAATCTCGAACTCAGGCACCTCGACCGTATGCGCCTGGCACTCGTTGTCGAAACAAAAACCCTCCTGGCCCGTCATCCCGAGCCGCCAGCGGTTGGCTGGCACCAGAATCGGATCGCGCGGCGGCAGCGGTCCGGGTACGGCAATGGCAAGCGCCAACCCGAGTGTTTGTGCCAGGGTGATCAGGCTCTCGCCGCGCATGTCCTCATGGAACAAGGTAAGCCGGAAGAAATAGAGCGCAGCATCGGAGCCTTCGGATTTCTCCAGCAGGTCCAGCGTGGTCTCCAGGGTGGTCAGCAGGTAGCCGCGGGTGTGCGCAAAATCCGGCAGTCCGGCGCTCCAGCGCGCGGCATGGGGCACCTGGCTATCGCTCCACCAGCTGTCGGCCTGCGGCTCCACCGACATCAGGCGCAGTGGCTGGCGGTCGCATGCCTGGCCGCGCAGGCGCTGCGTGTTGCGGGCAATCCACCACTCCTGGAACCAGCCGATATGACCGAGTTCCCACAAAGGCGGATTGATGTCGCCGTCCTGCGCAACGGTGAAGCCACCCGCTTCCAGTGTGGTGGCGATACTGCCAAATATCTGCAATGTGTGGTTGCGCGCGTCCATGAGGGCCACGGACAAGGCATCGCGCCCGATCCCCCGCATCTGCGAATCAATGTCTAGCGCGGGTGTGGCTTGCATCGCCTGATGTTAGCAAGCATGACTCACCATGCGCGCCCCAATCTGGGGCTTGCCCGGCAGTTAGGGAAACCACGGTCTAGCGAAGGTGTGCAAGCTTTCTACAATTGCGCGGACCCTTGCTTCAGGCGACAGCTCCGGCTGCAGCCCGTCCGCTCGTGTCACCTGCCGGCTGGCAAGCGCATTCCGTATTGCCAGAATTCATTTGTTTACAGGGAGACATCTTCATGGATCGTCGTTCGATCATCAAAAATGCCGGTATTGCCGGCGTTCTGGCCGCAGGTGTGGCACCAGCCTTTGTGAATGCGCAGGCAAACGTCCGCTGGCGCCTGACTTCGAGCTTTCCGAAGTCACTGGATACGCTGTTTGGTGTTTCCGACGTGTTTGCCAAGCACGTCAGCGACATGACCGGCGGCAAGTTTCAGGTTTCCACGCACGGCCCGGGCGAGTTGGTCCCGGCATTCGGTACCGTGGATGCCTTGCAGGCCGGCACCGTTGAGGCGGCGAGCACGGCGCCGTATTACTACTTCGGGAAGGATCCTACGTTTGCTATCGGCTGCGCCATTCCGTTCGGCCTGAACAGCCGCCAGATGACGGCCTGGATGTACGAGGGCAACGGACTCAAGCTCATGCGCGAGTTCTACCGGCAATTCAACATCATCAGCTTCCCGATGGGCAACACCGGCGCGCAGATGGGTGGCTGGTTCCGCAAGCCGATCACCTCGCTGGCCGACATCAAGGGCCTGAAATTCCGCACCGGCGGCTTCAGCGGCGTGATCTGGGAGCGCATCGGCGGCGTGGCAGCCAACATCCCCGGCGGCGAAATCTACGCCGCCCTGGAAAAGGGCACCATCGATGCGGCCGAGTGGGTCGGCCCGTATGACGACCAGAAGCTCGGCTTCAACAAGATCGCCCAGAACTACGCCTACCCCGGGTATTGGGAAGGTGGCCCGCAACTCGATCTGCATGTGAATACCAGGGCCTATGAAGCGCTCTCGCCCGAGTACAAGGCGATAGTGGAAGCCGCAGCGGCCTATGCCCACCTTGACATGCAGGCCAAGTACGACGGCCGCAACTCCACCGCGCTCAAGCAACTGGTGGCTGGCGGCACCAAGCTGTTCCGCTTCCCGAAAGACCTGATGGACGGCGCGTTCAAGGCTTCGATGGACACCTACTCGGAACTGTCCGCAAAGAACCCGGCCTGGAAGAAGGTTTACGAAGACTACGCCGTCTTCCGGCGCGACGCCAATCTGTGGTTCCGCTTCACTGAAGCCGCGTTTGACGACTACATGCAGGCCGCCAAGCTTTGAGATGCCGGTGCGGCGCTTGAGCGTCCAGCACCCATGAAAAAGGCCTGCATCGCAGGCCTTTTTCATGGTGCCCGCCGCGCTCTCTGGGCGCGGCGTTCCGGGGATGCACGCATCAGGGCTTTTTGGTCTTGTCTGCCTCGATCGCCCGCTTCACGGCCTCCATCGGGTCTTCATCCTTGCTGCCCGCGGCGGGTTCGGGCTTGAGGTCCGCCGCGCCCGTAGGCTTGGCGGGGTCGCCCGCCTTGGGCACGACCAGCACCGGATCGTCCTTGCTGTAACGCCCGCCACCCATCTTCTGGATGTCGTCGCCCGCCTTGTTGATGTCGAGCACCTTCTCCTTGTCCAGGAAAATCGTCACCGACTGGGGAACGAAGATCACCACCGCCACCAGGATCAGCTGCAGCAGAATGAACGGGATGGAGCCCAGGTAGATATCCCTGGACTCCACCTTGTGCGGCAGCGAGCCGTTCTTGTACAGGGTGTCGGCGATCCCGCGCAGGTAGAACAGGGCAAAGCCAAAGGGCGGATGCATGAAACTGGTCTGCATGTTCACACACAGCATCACGCCAAACCAGATCAGGTCGATGCCCAGCTTGGCCGCCACCGGGGCCAGGAAGGGAATGATGATGAAGGCGATCTCGAAGAAGTCGAGAAAGAACGCCAGGAAGAACACGAAGATGTTGACGGCGATGAGAAAGCCGATCTGCCCGCCCGGCAGGCCGGCCAGCATGTGCTCGATCCAGATGCCGCCGTCGACACCCTGAAACACCAGAGAAAACACGCGCGATCCGATCAGGATGTAGACCACCATGGCGGTCAGGCGCATGGTGCCGATCATGGCCTGCCACGTGAGGTCCCAGGTCAGGCGCTTGCTCATCCATGCGAGCAGGATGGCGCCCATCGCGCCCATCGCGCCGGCCTCGGTGGGCGTGGCAATGGCAACGTTCAGGCCCGGCAAGCCGCCCATGCTGCCAAGGACCGTGAAGATCAAGACGGCGGACGGCACAATGCCCTTGAGGCATTTGCGGTACAACGGCCAGCCGTTGAGTTCGCGCGATTCCTTCGGAATGCCGGGCAGCGCCGCCGGGCGAAACCGCGTCAGCGCGAAGGTGTAGGCGGCAAACAGCAGCACCTGGAGGATAGACGGGCCCCAGGCGCCCTTGTACATGTCGCCCACCGATTTGCCCAGCTGGTCGGCCAGCACGATCAGCACCAGCGAGGGCGGCACCAGTTGCGTGATGGTGCCCGACGCGGCGAGCACCCCAGTGGCGTAGCGCATGTCGTATTTCCAGCGCATCATCACCGGCAGCGAGATCATCGCCATCGCGATCACCTGCCCGGCGACGGTGCCCGTGATCGCGCCCAGGATGAATCCGACGATGATGACCGAATAACCCAGGCCGCCCCGGGCCGGGCCGAACATCTGGCCCATGGAATCGAGCATGTCCTCAGCCAGGCCACAGCGCTCCAGGATGGTGCCCATCAGGGTGAAGAAGGGGATCGCCAGCAGCAGGTCGTTGGACAGGATGCCGAATACGTTGAGCGGCAGGGCGGTCATGAATGACTGCGGGAACCAGCCCATGTAGACCGCGAAGTAGCCGCTGCCCAGACCCAGCGCCGCCAGCGAGAAGGCGACCGGAAAGCCGATCAGCATGATGATGATCAACCCCGCGAACATCAGCGGGGCGAACTCTTGCATGGTCATTGCAGGGGTCTTTCGTAATGGAAGTCACCGTCGTAGCTGTGATTAAGCCAGGCGACCCGCTTGATGACCTCGGACAGGCCTTGCAGCGTGATGAGCGAGAACCCCAGCGGCAGCAGCAGCATCACCGGCCAGCGGATGAGGCCGCCCGCGTTGCTCGACATCTCCCCGCTCAGGTACATCTTCAGAAACAGCGGCCAAGAGTAATAGACCAGGACGATCATCGAGCACATCAGGAAGAAGATGAACCCCAGCAGATCGACGATCGCCTGGCCTCGCCCGCCATACATGCCGTACAGCACGTCCACCCGCACATGTTCGTTCACGCGCAGGACCTGGCTGGCGCCGAGCATGACCACGCCGGCGAACAGGTACCACTGGATTTCGGTATGGCCGTTGGAGCTGTAATTGAACGCGTAACGCACAATGGCATTCAGGGCGCTGATGACACACGATGCGAGAACCGCCCATATGGCGAGGACCGCGAATTTGTCGTTGAGCTTGTCGATCCCCCTGGATAGGGACAGCAGGGCTTTCATAGGCGAGTCTCCAAGTCAGTGGCGTAGCATAGCCGCACAGAGGGGCGACCGGCCATCGGGATTTACCTACCCCCTTCACTACAGCCCGGGCGCTCTTTGGGCGCTGTTCCTGCCGGCGCTGGCTACCCTACAACCTTGAGAGCCGGGCGTGCGTTACCGGCGAGGAGCGGGAAGCGCTTTTCAATGGATGCCTGTATGCCGACGGCGTCCAGACCGTGCCGGGCCATCAATTTGGCGACGTCGCCGTGTTCGATGAACAGGTCTGGAAGGCCCAGCTGCAGCACGGGCCTGACGATGCCCGCGGCGTGCAGCGCCTCGGCCACCGCGCTGCCGGCGCCGCCCATGACGGCGGCATCTTCGAGCGTGACGAGCGCGTCATGCTCGGCCGCCACGCGCAGCAGCAGTTCCAGATCGAGCGGCTTGGCCCAGCGCATGTTGACCACCGTGGCATCGAGTGGTTCGGCCGCGGCCAGTGCGGCATGCAAAAGCGTGCCGAAGCTCAGGATCGCGACACGCTTGGCACCGCCCACGCCTGCGGCTGCAGCACGGCGTACTTCGCCTTTGCCGTAGGGCAAGGGCTCCAGCGTGTCGGCGATGGCTGCGCCGACCCCCGTGCCCCGCGGATACCGCACGGCGACCGGATGGTTTTGCGCAAAGGCGCTGGACAGCAGACCGCGGCACTCGGCCTCGTCGGCCGGGCAGGCAATGGCCATATTGGGGATGCAGCGCAAATAGGCAATGTCGTAGTTGCCTGCGTGGGTTGCGCCGTCGGCGCCCACAAGGCCGGCGCGGTCCAGCGCAAACACCACCGGCAGATTCTGGATCGCCACGTCGTGGATCAGCTGATCGTAGGCACGCTGCAGAAACGTCGAATAGATGGCCACCACCGGCTTGAGCCCTTCGCAGGCCAGGCCGGCGGCGAAGGTCACCGCATGCTGCTCGGCGATGCCGACGTCGAAGTAGCGCGCCGGAAAGCGCTTTTCAAACTCCACCATGCCGGAGCCTTCGCGCATCGCGGGCGTGATGCCGACCAGGCGCATGTCCTGCTCGGCCATGTCGCACAACCACTGGCCGAACACCTGGGTGAAGCTTGGCTTGGCGCTGGTCGTCGGCTTCGCCAGACCCACGGCCGGATCAAATTTTCCGGGGCCGTGGTAGGCCACCGGATCGGCCTCCGCAAACCGGTAGCCCTGGCCTTTCTTGGTGACCACATGCAGGAACTGTGGGCCACGTAGTTGCTTGAGGTTGTCCAGCGTGGGAATCAGCGACTCAAGGTCATGGCCGTCGATCGGGCCGGTGTAGTTGAAGCCGAACTTCTCGAACAGGGTGGCTGGCAGCACCATGCCCTTGGCCTGCTCTTCCAGCCGCTTGGCCAGCTGGAACAACGGCGGCGCTCCCATCAGGACCGACTTGCCGACATTTTTGGCAGCGGCATAAAACTGCCCGGTCATCAACTGGGCGAGGTAACGATTCAAGGCACCGACCGGCGGGCTGATGCTCATGTCGTTGTCGTTGAGTACCACCAGCAGGTCGCAATCGGCCACGCCCGCGTTGTTGAGCGCCTCGAAGGCCATGCCGGCGCTGAGCGCACCGTCGCCGATGATGGCCACCGAACGGCGTGAATCCCCCTTGATCCTGGCGGCCAGGGCCATGCCCAGCGCCGCCGAGATCGAGGTACTCGAGTGGGCTGTGCCAAAGGCGTCGTAGCTGCTCTCGGCCCGCTGCGGAAAGCCGCTCAGACCGCCGAACTGGCGCAGCGTGGACATGCGTTCGCGCCGCCCGGTCAGCACCTTGTGCGGGTAGGTCTGGTGCCCCACATCCCATACCAGCCGGTCATGCGGCGTGTTGAAGACATAGTGCAGCGCAACCGTCAGCTCGACCGTGCCCAGGTTGGAACTGAGGTGCCCGCCGGTCTGCGCCACGCTGGCCAGAATGAAGGCGCGCAATTCACTGGCCAGCGCGCCGAGGTCCTGGCGCGGCAGCCGGCGCAGGTCGGCAGGTTCTTGAATGCTTTGCAGCAGCGGATAGGCGGAATTCGGCATGCGGACCCTAATTGGAGCGGTTGACGACCATATCCGCCAGCGCCGCCAGCGCGTCGTGCTGCGGCAGTCCGGCACCGGCAAGAGCCGCATGGGCCTGGGCCAGCAGCTCCACCGCGTAATGGCGCGAGCGCTCAAGGCCCAACACCGAGACATAGGTGGGTTTCTCGGCAACGGCGTCCTTGCCGGCCGTCTTGCCGAGCGTGGCGGAATCGGCCGTGACATCCAGAATGTCGTCCACGACCTGGAACGCCAGTCCGATAGCCGCACCGTAGGCCTGCAACGCGGCGCGCTGGCGTCCGGTGGTCTGGCCACAGGCGGCTCCCATCATGACGCTGCCCTGCAACAGGGCGCCGGTCTTGAGTTCGTGCATGTCGCGCAGCTGCCGTTCGGTGAGCGCGCAGCCTACGCTCGCCAGATCAATCGCCTGGCCGCCGGCCATTCCGGCACTGCCCGCCGCCCGCGCCAGCAAGGCGCATAACGCGGCCTGCATGGCAGGCGCAACCGAGCCGTCATCGGGGGTCAGCAGTTCGAAAGCCAGTGCCTGCAGCGCGTCACCGGCCAGCAGCGCCGTCGCTTCGCCAAACTGCACATGCACCGTGGGTTTGCCGCGGCGCAGCACGTCGTTGTCCATGCAGGGCATATCGTCGTGGACAAGTGAATACGCGTGAATCAACTCGACCGCGCAGGCCGCCCGCCAGGCGGCGACCAGGTGGCCTGAGGCGGCTTCGCAGGCAGCCAGCACCAGCAACGGCCGCAGGCGCTTGCCGCCATCCAGTACCGCGTACCGCATGGCCTGCACCAGTTGGGCCGGAGCCCCATGATCAAGCCCGGGCCGCGCATCGGAAGTGACCCAGCGCTCCAGACAGCGCTCGATTTCGGTCAGCCGGTGGGTAGCCCACGTTGCAAGGTGGAACTCGCGCGCCGCCCCGCCTGCCGGCACATGCATCAATCCGGCGTCCATGGCTTGACCGTCCCCGCTTCCAGCACCTTGATCTGTTCTTGCACACTTTCGAGCTTGCTGCGGCAAAACTGCAGCAGCTCTGTCCCGCGCCTGTAGCCAACCAGGACGGCATCCAGCGGCATGGCGCCCGACTCCAGATCGCCAGTGAGGCGCTCCAGCTCTTCCATGGCAGCCTCGTAGCTGGCAGGCATGGAGGCTGCGGCGATATCCTGGGGCGGGGTCGGTGGAGCCTTGGGCATTGCGTGTGAACGTTCGGACCACCCATTTTAGGCGCAAGCCCCACAGGTACAATGATGTCCTTGCCCCCGCGACTGCCATCCATGCGGGCCACTGCCCGCTGTGCAGCCCTGCACCCCGGGCACTGTTGTCTTGTGAATATGAGCTAGGTCAGTCCCCGATGTCTGATTTGAGTCTGCAACTGCAGCAAGCACACAGCCAGCTCCCGGTTTCCAGTTATTTCGACACCGCCGTGTTCGGCCGCGAACAGGCGGCCATTTTTCAGGCGACTCCGCGTTATGTGGGGCACCAGTTGGCCATACCGGCGCTGGGCGACTACCATGTACTGCCCCAGGAGGGTGGCGGGCGGGTACTGATCCAGACGCCCCAAGGCCCGCAGCTGATCTCCAATGTATGCCGGCATCGCCAGGCCATGATGCTCAAGGGTCGCGGCAACCTGTCTGACACGCAGGCCGGCAGCGCCGGCGGCAACCTGGTCTGTCCCTTGCATCGCTGGACTTACAGCGGCGGCGCGTCGGGCCAGCCGGCCGGCACCCTGATTGGCGCGCCGCATTTCGCGCAGGATCCCTGCCTGAACCTGAACAACTACGCGCTGCAGGAGTGGAACGGCTTGCTGTTCGAGTCTGGCGGCCGCCACGTCGCCAGCGACATGGCGGGTCTGGGCCCCAAAGCCGATCTCGACTTCTCCGGGCTGGTGCTCGACCATGTCGAGCTGCACGAGTGCAACTACAACTGGAAGACCTTCATCGAGGTGTACCTGGAGGACTACCACGTCGGGCCGTTCCACCCGGGATTGGGCAGTTTTGTGACCTGTGAGGACCTGCGCTGGGAGTTTCACCCCAGCTTCTCGGTGCAGACGGTCGGCGTGGCGAACCGGCTCGGAAAGGCTGGCAGCCCGGTGTACGAACGCTGGCAAAAGGCCCTGCTCGACTACCGCCATGGCCAGCCGCCCAAATACGGGGCGATCTGGCTCACCTACTACCCACACACCATGGTCGAGTGGTATCCGCATGTGTTGACGGTGTCCACGCTGCACCCGGTGGGACCGCAAAAAACACTCAACATCGTGGAGTTTTACTACCCCGAGGAAATTGCCGCGTTCGAGCGCGAGTTCGTAGAGGCGCAACGCGCCGCCTACATGGAAACCTGCGTCGAAGATGACGAGATCGCCCTGCGCATGGACGCCGGACGCCACGCCCTGATGCAGCGGGGCGACGACGAGCGCGGCCCCTATCAAAGCCCCATGGAAGACGGCATGCAGCAGTTCCACGAGTGGTACCGGCGCAGCATGGGAAATACAGACATGAACGGCAGCGCATGAACTACACCACTCTGATCAACGCGAATGACCTGAAGGCCCTGATGACGGCAGGTGAACCGCTGATGGTCTTTGACTGCAGCTTTGAACTGATGAAGCCGGAGGCCGGCGACCAGCAGTATCTGGAGAGTCACATTCCCGCAGCCGTGCGCGCCAATCTGGAGCAGCACCTGAGTGCAAGCGCCGGTGACAAGGCCAGCAGCGGCGGCCGTCACCCCCTGCCCTCCCGCGCGGCCTTTGCGGCATGGCTGGGCCGTGTCGGGTTGGGCAACGGCATGCAGGCCGTGGTGTACGACCGCCAGGGCGTGAACTACTGCGGACGGCTCTGGTGGATGCTGAAATGGGCCGGACACGAAAACGTGGCCGTGCTCGATGGCGGGCTTCAGGCCTGGATTGCCGCGTGCGGCAATGTGGCACAGGGCCCCGAACCGGCGCGTCCAGCCCAGACCTTCGCCCTGCAGGAACCGCGCGCCACGCTGGCCGTGACGCAGCAGGTGGCCGACGCACTGGGGCAGGTACGGCAAACCATTGTGGACGCACGCGCCGCGCCGCGGTACAGGGGCGAAGTGGAGCCGCTCGATCCGGTGGCGGGGCATATCCCCGGTGCATTGAATCGCCCCTTTGGCCTCAATATCGGCAGCAATGGGCGCTTCAAGGACGCGGCTACCCTGCGCGGCGAATTCGAAGCCGTGCTACAAGGCCGCGATGCCCAAACGGTGGTGCACCATTGCGGCAGCGGCGTGAGCGCGGTGCCCAACGTGCTGGCCATGGAAATTGCCGGGCTCGGCCGGCAGGCCCTGTACGCCGGCAGCTGGAGCGAATGGTGCAGCGACCTGGCCCGGCCGGTCGAGCGCGGCTAGAACAGCCCCGAAATCTTGCCGTCGTCGTCGATGTCGATGCGCATCGACGCCGGCTCCTTGGGCAGGCCGGGCATGGTCATGATGTCGCCGCAGATCATTACCACGAATTCGGCACCGGCAGCCAGCCGCACCTCGCGGATGTTGACCATGTGGCCGGATGGCGCGGCACGCAGTTTCGGGTCGGTCGAGAAAGAATACTGGGTCTTGGCCACACACACCGGATAGTGTCCAAAGCCGTCAGCTTGCAGTTTGGCGATTTTTGCGCGCACGGCGGAGTCAGCGGTGATGTCGGCAGCGCCGTAGACCTTGGTGGCGATTGCCTTCATCTTCTCCCACAGGCTGTCTTCGTCCTGGTAGACGTAGCGGATGCTTGCCGTACCCGATTCGGCCAGCTTGACCACGGCACGCGCCAGGTCTTCGGCGCCCGCCGAGCCGTCCGCCCAGTGCCGCGCCACCACCACCGGCACGCCGAGGCGGTCCATATGCCGGCGCAACAGGTCGAGCTCCTCCTGCGTGTCCGAGGTGAAATGGTTGATCGACACCACACAGGGCAGGCCGTAGTGGTTGCGGATGTTGTTGACGTGGCGCTCCAGGTTGGGCAGGCCCTTCTCCACGGCTGCGGGGTTGGGCGTGTTGAGGTCCTTGGCGTCGACACCGCCGTGGTGTTTGAGCGCGCGCAGGGTTGCCACCACAACGGCGGCGTCCGGCCGCAGGCCGGACTTGCGGCACTTGATGTCGATGAACTTCTCGGCGCCCAGGTCGGCACCAAAACCGGCTTCGGTCACCACATAGTCGCCCAGCTTGAGGGCGGCCCTGGTGGCCGTTACGGTATTGCAGCCGTGCGCGATGTTGGCGAAGGGCCCGCCATGGATGATGGCCGGGTTGTTCTCCAGCGTCTGCACCAGGTTGGGCTTGATCGCGTCCTTGAGCAGCGCCGCCATCGCCCCCTGGGCCTGCAGGTCACTGGCGCGGATCGGCATCTGCTCGCGTGTATAGCCGACGATGATGTTCCCCAGGCGCGCCTTCAGGTCCTTGCGCGATGTTGCCAGGCAGAAGATGGCCATCACCTCGGAGGCCACCACGATGTCGAAGCCGTCCTCGCGCG
>JANNDB010000044.1:0-3587 GCA_031387285.1 Betaproteobacteria bacterium
TCAATTAGCCTGCACAAAACCAGGATCGCCTGCATTGGCTAACAAGATCTGCAACTCAGCGGCAGACGCCAAGAGCGGCGCGATAGGCGGCAGTGTATTTTTTGGGCAAAGCCGGATCGGTTTGTCAGTCAGCAGTTTCAACACAAACTATGGCACGGTGGCCGAAGACGCGGTGACGATCGCCATGAAGTCGGATCGGGTTGCGCTGGAGGGTGAACTGCGCGGCCTGGGCGGCCCGCTGCAGAGCATCAAGGGACAGTTCAGCCGCAGTGACTACCAGCACACGGAATTCGATGCCGGGGTCGCCGGAACGGTCTTCAAGAACCGGGGCAACGACCTGCGGCTGGAGGCACGCCACGCCAGATGGGGTCCGCTGGAAGGCGTAATCGGCATCCAGACCGAGGCCACGCGGTTTTCGGCCGATGGCGCCGAGGCGTTCGCTCCGTACAGCCAGACCCGCCAGAATGCCCTGTTTGTGTATGAGGAGGTGGCCACCGGCTGGGGCCGCGTGAGTCTGGGCGGTCGCACGGAGTCGGTCCGGGTGGAGTCCTTCGGAAATCCGCTGGTTGCGCGTTTTACACCGGCCCGGCGCAGCTTCAACCCCGGCAGCTACGCGCTCGGTGGCCTGCTGAACATGGGCGCAGGCTGGCAGCTGACCGGGAACCTCGCCTACAGCGAACGCGCCCCCAAGGACTACGAGTTGTTCGCAGACGGCCCGCATATCGCCACCAACAGCTACGAGGTGGGCAATCCCGCTTTTGCCAAGGAAAAGTCCACCAACGTTGACGTTGGCGCGGCGTGGAAAGCTGGGGCCAACCGCTTTGCGCTGAGTGCCTTTATGAACCGCTTCAGGAACTATCTGGCTCTGGACGCCACAGGCCTGACCCGCGACACCGATGGCAATGGCGCCGGTGTTGGCGTGACGGATGATGGTTTTGGCAATTCAGTCGAATCCGGCGGGACCGCGGAGATCCTGCCGGAGTACGCCTACTCCCAGGTGCGTGCGCGCTTTGCCGGCATGGAGGCCACTGGCAATGTGCGCCTGCTGGACGGCCCACAGACTATCGATCTGGAGTTGCGCGGCGACGTGGTGCGTGCTGTCAATCGCAGCACCGGCCAGTACCTGGCGCGGATCGCCCCTGCCAGGCTCGGCGCCACCCTTGTGTGGACGCAGGGGCCGTGGGGCGCGCGCCTTGGGGTCAACTGGGCTGCGGGTCAGGACCGGGTGCCTGCAGGACAACTGGCCACATCGTCCTACACCCTGGTGAACGCCGCATTGACCTACCGGCAGAAACTGGGCACCACCAGCCTGTTATGGTTGGCGCAACTGGACAACATTGGAAACAACCTGGCCTACAGTGCAAGCTCCATCCTGACACAGACCGCACCGGGCAAGGCACCGCTGGCCGGGCGCAGTCTGCGGCTGGGGATGCAGGCGAGTTTCTGAGCCGTTGCGCGGGCATGGTGCGATGCGATACTGCCCCGGCAGATCGCTTCGCATGTCCCATATCGTTCTCTCCGCGCTGCTGCCGGTTGCCTTGTTGATTGCCGCTGGCTTTGCGCTGGCGCGGTTGCGTTGGGTCGGGCCGGCCATGGTCAAACCGCTTTCAACGCTGGCTTTCATGGTGCTCACCCCGGTGTTGCTGTTTCGCACCATGAGCCGGGTCCATGTCGAGCAGCTCGAGCTGCAGCCGGCAGTCGCCTACATGGCGACGCTGACCCTGGCTTTCATCAGCATGTTCTGGTGGCGCGGGTTCAACCGCAGCGCGGCCGTACTCGCGCTGGCCGTCACGTACAGCAATGCCGTGATGATCGGCATTCCGCTGGTCTCCCTGGCCTGGGGTGAGGCCGGGTTGGTAACGCTCTTCACGCTGATTCCCATTCATTCCCTGGTGCTGCTCACGGTGGCCACGATGGCGCTGGAAATCGTCATGGCGCATGAGGCCGCCAGCCACGCGCCGGATACCGGATGGCGCGCCTTGCGTGTCGGCGGCAAGGCATTGGGACGTGCCGTGCTGCATCCTGTGCCACTGCCCATCATCCTCGGCCTGTTGTTCGCGCAAACCGGGTGGGTGGTTCCGGCGTGGCTGGACACGCCCATGGCATGGATGGGCAAAGGCTTCGGGCCATTGGCGTTGTTGCTGGTGGGCATAGCCCTGGCAGGATCATCGATTGGCACGCAATTGCGCCCGGCGCTGGCGCTGTGCGCCATCAAGAACCTGGCCGTTCCGCTGGTCACGGCTGCGTCTGGCCTGCTGCTTGGAATTCAGGGCCTGCCATTGCTGGTCCTGGTGGTAACGGCGGCGTTGCCTATTGGCGCCAATGTGTTCCTTTTTTCACAGCGTTATGGCGTGGCGCAGGAACTGATCACCGCCAGTGTTGCGCTATCGACCGTGCTGGCGGTTTTCACCGTGCCGATGGCGATTCTGCTGGTCGGCGCAATCTGACGCGATTGCGCCAGTCGTCCGTCACGGCGCCAAACGCTCGCGGACCCAGCTGCCGTCCTGGCCCTGGCTGTAGCGCAGCCTGTCGTGCAGCCGGCTCTTGCGTCCCTGCCAGAACTGCCAGGTGTCGGGCTTCAGCCGGTAACCACCCCAGTGCGGTGGCCTGGGGGGCTGCAGCAGAAACTGCGCGCCATACCGTGCTGCGTTGGCCACCAGAACCGCGCGGCTGCTGATGACCTGCGACTGCGGTGAAGCCCAGGCACCGATGCGCGAATCGAGCGGGCGGCTGTGAAAGTACAAGTCACTCTCCTGAGCCGGGATTTTTTCCACCACACCCTCGATGCGCACCACGCGCTCCAGCTCGACCCAGTGAAACTGGAGGGCCGCGTACGGATTGCCGGCCAGTTCCAGGCCCTTGCGGCTGTCGTAATTGGTGTACCAGACGATGCCGCGGGCGTCGACTCCCTTGATGAGCACCACCCGTGTGCTCGGCCGCAGATTGCTTCCCACGGTTGCCAGCGTCATGTCGTTGGGCTCCGGGACGGACGCCTTGATGGCCTCATCGAGCCATTGACTGAATTGCTGCAACGGGTCCGCATGGGAAGCGTCTTCACTCAGCTCGGCACGTTCGTAGCTCTTGCGCAGGTCGGCGATGGAAGTCATGGGACGAGTATAGGAACTGTGGGTGTCACTGCTGCGCATGCAGCAACAACCGCTCCAGCGCATGGTCATCGATCCCATGCTGGTGCAAGGTGTGCAGTGTCTGCCGTGCGTAGTCGAGCGTCGTGCCATACCGTCCGCAGGAAGCCGAAAAAATCTCGCGGTAACGTCGTGCGGGAAGCTCACCCGTGAAGTTCGGGCTCTTGCGTGACAGGGTGAAGGCCAGTGCCTTGAGCTCGCCGGCGTCAGTCGCGCAATCGAGCCAGCGCGGGTCGTAGACACCGGTCACCATTTCGCGCGCCCACAACTGGCGCAGCACCTGTTCGCCATCCGCCCGTCGCACCCGCAACGCGGCGCCGTGGCAGCTTCCGCCCGACAACAATGCAAACACGAGGCCAGGGCAATCCACTGTTCCGCGGTTCACGCGGCTCCACATCTTGAGTGCGCGGTGCCAGCCGTGCACCCGTGCCAGGCGCTGCTCTG
>JANNDB010000096.1:0-1651 GCA_031387285.1 Betaproteobacteria bacterium
ATGTTGAATGGAAACGTCAAACCCAGCGACATTCCGATGAAAAGCGAGGGGTTCGCCTCCGGGATGGCGTGGCGGACCACCGCCGGCACCGCGATGTAGGAGGCGCTGGCCGCCAGCACCATCAACAGTGCTCCGTCCCCTGCGGGGAGGTCCAGCAGCCAGGCCATGGAGAGCGCGATGCCGGCATGCACCAGCGGGCCCAGAATTGCATAGGTGAGCAGCATGGGTGACTTGCCACGCAGTTCCCCCATGTTGCGTGCGGCAAGCAGGCCCATGTCCAGCAGGAAGAAGGCGAGCATGCCCTTGAACAGGTCGACCGCAAACGGCTGCATCGCTGCCTGGCCGCTTTCGCCGGTGAGCATGCCCACCACCATGGCACCCAGCAAGAGAAGTTGCGCACCGTCGGTAAGCGATTCATGCAGGATCTTGCCCAGCGGCGGCGCAGACCCGGTGGCCGCCGACCCGCTGCCGGCCCGTGCCGCGTTGCGCGTGCGGTTCGCCAGCACCACCGCCAGGATGATGGCCGGCGACTCCATCAGCGCCATGGCGGCCGCCATGTGGCCGCCGTAGGCAAGCCCGTGGTTGTCCAGATGCTGTACCGCCGTGATGAAGGTCACCGCGCTGACCGAGCCATAGGTAGCCGCCACGGCGGCGGCGTCGTAACCGTTGAGCCAGCGCTTGAGCAACTGATAACCCAGCGCAGGAACCAGCGCGGCCAGCGCCAGCGCACACGCCAGGCTGGCCACCACGTCGCGCGTGAGCCCGGATTCGGCCAGCGCAAAGCCGCCTTTCAGGCCCAGCGCCATCAACAGATAGAGCGACAGGAAGCGCGCAATCGGCTGCGGAATCTCCAGATTGGAGCGCGCCAATCCGGCCAGCACGCCAAAGACAAAAAACAGGATTGCAGGGTCGAGGAAATTGGCCATGGGGGGTTGCGGGGGTTGGGCACTATAGCGGCACCACGGGATTGGCAAAAAAGCCCGCAAAGAATACCAGTTATGGGTTTGCGTGGCACGGATAGGGCGCCCCTTGGGCCGGCTGGGTACGACAACGCACAGACCATTGGGGTGCGTCATGCTTTGCTCGTGGATTACCCAACTGGCGCCGCGATGTCCGAAACCCTTACCCCCGATCTGCTGTACAGGATGCATGCCTGGTGGCGCGCTGCCAACTACCTGTCGGTGGGCCAGATCTACCTGCAGGACAACCCGCTGCTCGAGGCGCCACTCACGCTGGACCACGTGAAGCGGCGGCTGCTCGGGCACTGGGGCACCACGCCCGGCCTGAACCTGCTGTACGTGCACCTGAACCGGCTGATCAAGGCCCACGAGCTGGACATGCTGCTGGTTGTCGGCCCCGGCCACGGCGGGCCGGGCATCGTCGCCAACACCTACCTCGAAGGCAGCTACACCGAACATTACCCCGCGATTGAACGCGACCGCAGCGGCATGCGCCGGCTGTTCCGGCAGTTCTCGTGGCCCGGCGGCATTCCCAGCCATGTGGCGCCGGAAACCCCGGGCTCGATCCATGAAGGCGGCGAGCTCGGTTATTCACTGGCGCACGCCTACGGCGCCGCTTTCGACAACCCGGGACTGATCGTCGCTTGCGTGGTCGGCGACGGCGAGGCCGAAACCGGGCCATTGGCTGCCAG
>JANNDB010000107.1:0-1956 GCA_031387285.1 Betaproteobacteria bacterium
CGGAAAACGCGAAGAGGCTGGCGACTGCATGGTCTACGCCTACGCTGCAGCGTGCCACCTGGGCATTCAGACCTACCGTGAACCGGGTTGGGCGCGCCGTGAGGCCCGCATCGCACCGCGCGAGCCAGATCTTTTCAACAAGACCGAGTCCCAGGCCGCGCCAATGCCGCCACCAGATCCTGCATCGGCTGCGCCCAAGCGCGACCGTGTCAGCGGTGGCCGCATCTCCCTCGCCGGCCTGCGCCGCGGCACCAATTGACCCCCATGATGCGCGACACCTTCGATTTCCATGACTCCGATCCCGACATCGTCGCGCTCATCCTGCAGCGCGTGATTGAGATGGCCCCAGGCTTCAGCCAGGCGCTCGCGACGCAGATCGAGGCCAGGGTGAAGGCTGAATTCGGTGGAAAGCGGGTGTACGTCCCCAAGGGGACCAAGCATTTGAACCCGGAGCAGCGCCAACAACTCTTCCAGGACGGTCTCAGCGGCATGCCGAACGAGGAAATCATCGCCAAACACAGAATCAGCCTGCGCACGCTCGAGCGCCAGATGAAGCGCGGCGGTCGATTTGGGCCCTGAATTCGGCCTGAGTAGCGTCAATTTGCCCTATTTGCAGCACCCGGAACTGCCTAAATTCGGGCTGCACATGGAGCCGATGCATGGCCGGAATCACCCTATCCCAAGCACAAACCCAACTTTCGGCCTACCTGGCTGCGGAAACCGCTGTATTGGCGGGCCAGAAGTACGAAATTGCAGGCCGCATGCTCATGCGGGCCAACCTGGCCGAGATCCAGGCCGGCATCAGGACCTGGAACGACCGCGTCATCAGCCTCACCAATTCCGGCAACGGGCGCAGCCGGGCCCGCACCGTCGTCGCCGGCGGCTGATCCATGAAGACACGCACCCGTACGCAGCGCCCTGGCATAACGCCTCTGCCCGCAGTCAACCTCACGCATCAGAACCTGCTGGACAGGGTGATTGCCTATGTCGCCCCCGGTATGGCGACTCGCCGCGTCGCCGAGCGCAACCAGTTGGCCATATCGGGCGCCTACACCGGCGCGCGTATCGACAAAGCGCAGCTCTCGCGCTGGACGCCAATCGCCGGCAGCGCCAATGCCGACACTGTGCATGATCTGCGCATGCTGCGCAGCCGCAGCCGCGATCAGATGCGCAATGCGCCGGTCGCGCTGGGTGCGCTCAACACCACCGTCAGCCACACGGTGGGCACCGGCCTCACCTACACGCCGGCCATCGACGCCGATTTCCTTGGCCTGGACGACGAGCAGGCCGAAGAGTGGCAGGACGATGTCCTTCGCCGCTGGAGGGCATGGGCAGAAAACACCGACTGCGACGTCGCGCGCAAGCTCGACTTCTACGGCCTGCAAGAGTTGGGCTTTCGCAGTTTTCTGGAGTCGGGCGATGCATTCGTGCTAACACCTATGTTGAGACGAAGTGGACGGGAGCCGAGGCTGGCCCTGCAACTCATCGAGGCGGACCGGGTCTGCAACCCGATGTATGCGGCCGACAGCGCCACCGTGATCAGTGGCATGGAAATCCTGCCCGATACCGAAGAGACCGTCGCCGTGCATATCGCGCGGCGCCACCCTGGCGATGACAACCTGGGGCGGACGGCCAACGAGTGGAACCGCGTGGTCGTACGTGGCAGCAGCACCGGCCGGCGCAATGTCTTGCACATCTTCAAGCCATTGCGGCCAGGCCAAGTGCGCGGTGTGCCATGGATCGCACCCATCATGGAGCCGCTCAAGCAGTTGGGTAGGTGGAGCGAGGCAGAACTCAACGCCGCAGTCGTGTCTGGCCTCATGGCCACGTTCGTGACAATGGACCCGATTGCATTCCAGGATCTGTACGACGAAGACGCGCAAGAGCTGATCATCGACAACGCCAGCAAGTGGAGCGGCGAGATGGAGAGCGGCAAAGCCGTCAACCTGCTGCCAG
>JANNDB010000835.1:0-9848 GCA_031387285.1 Betaproteobacteria bacterium
GCCTTGACGGCGCGGCCGTTCCTGCGCGACTACTTTCCGGGCTACGAACAGTACCTGTGGCTCGACGCCGATACCTGGGTGCAGGCGCGCTCGGCGCTGGAGTGGTACCAGGCCGTTGCCCGCAACGGACGCATGGCGATCACGCCACAGGTGGACCGCGCCTACCGGCATGACAACAACACGCTGCAGTGGCGTTTTGCCCGCATGCAGGCCTGCCATGGCGAACGCGCGGCGCAGCGCCTGTTGTGGGACACCTACTTCAATGCCGGCGTGTTCTGCCTGGAGTCCAGCGCACCCCATTGGCAGCATTGGGCGGAGCACTTCAGCGCCGGCCTGCTGGCCAGTGGTGGAACGGTGTGTTGTGATCAGACGGCGCTCAACCATGCCATCTGGAGCAGTGCGCTGGCCGTGCATCCGCTGCCTGCGCTGTGCAACTGGTTGTGCCATCTGGCCATGCCGTATGCCGATCCGTCTTCTGGCGCCTTGTATGAGGCGCTGGCACCGCGCCAGATGATTGGCATCGTGCACCTGAGCGGCAGCACCAAGAATGCCGCACCGCCATCCGTACACGGTGATGCGCGTACGGTGAGCCTGCGCTCCCCCTATGGCGGATCCGCTGCCGCCAGCGCGTAAGAATGCCACCTGTTCGACCGACACAGGCCATGGTCACATCCTCTGCGGTCGCCCACGCGCCCACGCCGTTGCAGCCCGAGCGGGTTGCAGGAGGCGCCTGGAATTCCCTGATCGCCAAAATCCGGCAGACCGACCTCGCGCGCCTGCCCAGCCATGTGCAGCGCGATCTGGAGCGGCAGCGCCAAGGCAATGAAATCCTGGTGGGCTGGGTGCAGGTTGCGCTGGTGTTGACCTTCGCAATGTTCTACAGCCTGTCGCGCAAGACATTTCCGCCGGACGTGATGCTGCACCCGGTGCCGTGGGCGCTCGGCGTGTACGGCGCCTTCACCGCGCTGCGCCTGGCGCTGGCCTATCGCGGGAGCCTGGGCCACTGGATGCTGATGTGTTCGGTGGTGGTTGACGTCAGCGTATTGATGGTGACGATCTGGAGCTTTCACATCCAGTACGAGCAGGTGCCGGCCTTCTACCTGAAGGCGCCAACGCTCTTGTACGTGTTCATCTTCATTGCCCTGCGCGCGCTCAGCCTGTCGCCGCTGTATGTGTTGTTCGCCGGGGCCTGTGCGGCCGTGGGCTGGTTGTTGCTGCTGGCGCTTGCGATCCGGGCGCCGGGCGGCATGCAGCTCCTGACACACGACTATGTGGAGTACATGACCTCGCTGCGCATCCTTATCGGGGGCGAAGTCGACAAGATCATCTCGATCCTGATGGTGACCCTGCTGCTCGCCGTTGCGACGCGGCGCGCCAGTTCCCTGCTGCACCGTTCCGTTGCCGGGCAGGCGGCGGTATCGCAGCTCTCGCGCTTCTTTGCGCCGGAAGTGGCGCAGACCATCGTCAGCGCCGACGAAATGCTGCAACCCGGGCAGGGACGCCAGACCGACGCGGCAGTGCTGTTCATCGACATGCGCGGCTTTACGCGGCTGGCGGAAGAGTTGGAGCCGCAGGCGCTGATCGGCCTGCTCGGTGAGTACCAGCGCCTCGTGGTGCCCCTGGTGCAGCGCCATGGCGGCAGCATCACCACCTACCTGGGTGACGGCATCATGATCACGTTTGGCGCAACGCGCAGCACAGCGACCTATGCCGCCGACGCCTTGCGCGCGACAGAAGCCTTGCTGGATGTCATGGCTGACTGGGCGCGCGAGCGCCTGGCAGCAGGTCTGCCGGCGCCCGGCGTGGGCATCGGTGTTGCAGCTGGCACGGTCACCTGCGGCGCCATCGGCGACGAAGGGCGCCTCGAGTATGCGGTCATCGGCAACCCGGTCAATCTGGCTGCCAAGCTGCAGGGCCACACCAAGGTGGAAAGGGTGCGTGCGCTGACCACGCCCGACGCGGTTGCACGGGCGGTCAGCCAAGGCTACAACAATAACCGCGCAAGGGAATTGCGGCCACGACGGTCCTGCGCCGGACTTGCGGAACCAATTGACGTGGTCGTGATCAGTTAAGCGCAAGGGTAGGGGCATTTCCCGGACTGTCCGCAGGTCAAGTCTGTGCTTCGCTACTATCCTTTCTTCCCCACCCATCCATCAGGAGACCACCATCATGCTGCATGACAGCGACACCTTTGCCGACCCCCACCTCGAGAGCCTGCTGCCCGCCGTCAAGCCCAGCCGCCGCGGATTTCTGGCTTCCAGCGGCGCCGTCGGGTTCGCGCTGGCCGCCGGCCCGTTGAACGCGCAGTCGCTCATCACCACGTCCGCCGAGGGGCTGGATGTCGCCGACATGAAGGTCGCGGTCGCGGGTGGCGACATGCCGGCTTACATGGCCGCACCCGCCGCCGCTGGCAAGTACCCGGTGGTAGTCGTGATTCCCGAGGTTTTCGGCATGCATGAGTACCAGAAGGACATCTGCCGCCGCCTGGCCAAGGCCGGTTACGTGGGCGTCTCGCTCGACCCGTTCTTCCGCATGGGCGACCTCTCCAAGATGACCGTGATCGGCGAAGTCGTAGCCGCGGCCAACAAGCTCGAAGACAAGCAGATGCTGGCCGACTTGGACAGCCTGCTCGACCAGGCCAGCAAGTCGGCCAAGGTGAACGCCGACAAGGTGGGCGTCACCGGAATGTGCCGTGGCGGGCGCTCGGTCTGGATGTACACGGCGCACAGCAAACGCGTGAAGGCCGCGGTTGCCTGGTACGGCGGCCTCAGCCCGGTGCCGCCCGCAATGACCGCTACGCCGGTGGACGTCGTGGGCACCCTGAACGCGCCGGTGCTGGGTCTGTACGCCGGGGCCGATGGCGGCATCCCCCAGGCCGCGGTGGACAAGCTTGTCGACGCGCTCAAGACCGGCAGCCCCGGCGCCAAAGCGAGCAAGATCATCGTGTATCCCGATGTGCCGCACGCCTTCCATGCCGACTACCGGCCGAGCTACCGCAAGGAAGCCGCTGAAGCCGGCTGGAAGGAAATGCTGGCCTGGTTCAAGCAGCACGGCGTAGCCTGAAGGCGGCGCCGCGCCGCGCAAGCGGCGTGGTTCAGCGCGACTTGTGGCGGTGGCCGGGTGCCAGAAAGCGCTGGCGGAAGTAGTCCGCGATCAGTTGCGCTGCGGCGGGAAGGGCGGAGTCCCCTTTCCACGCCAGGCCAACTTCCAGCGGAGGAATCTTTTCGACGAGCGGCGCAGTTTCGACCCTTTTTCCCTCAAGCGACCAGGGCCTGAATTGCATGTCAGATGCAATCGCAACGCCGAGTCCGTTGGCCACCATGCTGCGGATAGCCTCGATCGACGACGAGCGCAGTTTGACGTTAGGCGAGAGGCCGTATGAGCCCCAGTATTGCAGCGCGGTTTCGGCCGCCTCGTCTGCGCTGAGCAGCATCAACGGTTCTTTCTCGACGTCCCGCAGGTGTATCTGGTGTCTGGCAGTCAGCGGGTGGCCGCTGCAGACCCATAGTCTGCGCGCAGATTCTGTGATGCGCAGCGTCTGAATCTGGCGCGAGTTGACCTTCAGCGTGTTGAGCAAGGCAATCTTGATGGTCCCCGCCAGCAGTCCATTCTCAATTTCAGGGCGAGTCATCTCGATGAGCTGGATGTTCAGGCCTGGATGCAGGCCGCGCAGACGATGGATATGCTCCGGCAGGAAGTAACCGACCAGAGTCGAAGTCGCCGCCAGCGTGATGTCCTCGGCAATTTCCCTGGCGCGGGGCATGTTCCGTGCGCTTGCCACTGCCGCCTCGATGGCGTGGGCGTGGACCAGAAACTGCCGGCCATCGTCGGTAAGTTCCATTCCATGGGGTTCCCGGTTGAACAGGGCAAACCCCAGCTCCTTTTCCAGTTCCCGAATCGCCACCGTCACGGCGGACTGCGTGACGTGCAGTTGTTCGGCGGCACGGGACACTTGCCCAAGTTCGGAGATCGTCACGAAATACCGCAACTGGCGAAGGGAAAAGCCCATAAGACAAGTTGGCGGCGAAGAAAACAAATACAGATGGTTAACAAATATGAATTTTATCAATTCAATGGCCGGCGCTACGCTTGCCCGGGACTTTGCGTCCGCCGCCGCAGGGGTCCACGGGCGCCGTGAAGCCAAGCCCGACAGTCGGGATGAAAGGGAAAAGCGATGTTGAACAATGATATTGAGCTGGACGCGAACGGCCTGTATCTCCCGGCCAGCCAGACCGGCGGGAGCCAGCCAAAGTCGCGACGGTATTTCAACTACCTGTGGTTACGGGACAACTGCCCCACCTCGTGGAGTTCACAGACGAGGGACAGGGTGTTCGACATCGCTTCCCAGCCGATGGACCTTCGGCCTTTGTCCGCCCGCATCGTCGGCAACAGCCTGCGGATCGAGTGGTCGTTTGATGGTCATGTCAGCAACTACGACATGGACTGGCTGCTTGGTTGGGCCGCGAATCCGCGCGTCGCCGATCCTGCGCTTGTCGAGCAGAAGCGCTGGTACAGCGACCATGCAAACAGCCTCCAGCGGTTCGGCCATGCCAGTCTCCTGTCCGATGCGCGAATTCGGGAGGCCTATTTGAGGATCCTGCTGCAGGAGGGTATCGCGCTCGTCGAGGGCTTGCCCGATACCGATGAAGCCCTCACTACGCTGGCCGAGGTTGCCGGTGCGGTCCGTGCATCGTTTTCCGGTCTGTATTTCAATGTCAAGGCGAAGGCGCATCCCAAGGGAGTCGCGTACACGGCAAACGCCCTTGAGCCCCATACGGACTCCCCCTGTGAAGAGTTCCCGCCCGGTGTCCAGTATCTGCATTGCCGAGTCAACACCAGCAATGGCGGGGCGACCACCTTTGTCGATGGCGCCGCAGTTGCAGGCGCGTTGCGCGAGAGTTCTCCGCGTGACTTCGACTTGCTCGCGAACACGAGCGTCCCATTTCGCTTCGCGCATGAGGGGATCGATATGCGAGCGCGGCAGCGGGTCATCGAGTGCAATGAGGCTGGTGTGGTGACAGGTGTCAATTTCAGTCAGCACATGGCTGGCATCTTTGACCTGGATCAGACTTTTCTCGACGCGTACTACCCGGCGTTTTGCCGCTTTGCAGCGATGCTGCGCGACCCCAAGTTCGTTGTCTCCCATTTGCTCAAGGGGGGTGAGTGCGTGGTCTTTGACAACCACAGAATCGTCCACGGACGGCAGGCGTATGACCGGACCAGCGGCATGCGTGTCTTGCGCGGGTGCTATACGGACCGAGGCGAAATGCGATCCCGATACCGGGTCATGGTCAGGGGTGCGGCTTCGGAAGTTTTATCCACTGTTGCGAGGGGCGCACAATGAAGATCTCCCAATCCGACCGCTCTGCCGAAGGGGCTGGACGTGCCTCGCCGGATGCCGAATGGGCATTGCGGGTTGACCTTGCCGCTGCATTCCGTCTCGCCGCGCAGTTCGAATGGACGGAATCAGTCGGCAACCACTTTTCGGCCGTAGTGTCATCGACCGAGGGTACGTTCCTGATGAATCCGCGTTGGGTTCACTTCTCCCTTGTGCGGGCAAGTGAACTCATGCTGTTGAACTGGAATGAGAAGAACGTGCTCGCGCGGCCGAATCCGCCGGACCGGTCAGGCTGGTGCATCCACAGCCAGATGCACGCGACCGTTCCCAAAGCGGCAGTCATCATGCATATCCATCCACCCTATGCGACCGCGCTCGCCGGGCTCAAAGACCCCACGATCAAGCCCATCGAGCAGGTCACTGCGCGCTTTTTCAACCGGGTGGCGATTGACGCCGACTTCAGCGACGTGGCGGTGACCGAGGAGGAAGGAAGACGCCTGGGCCGCGTCATTGGCGACCACGCGGTTCTCATGATGGGCAACCACGGTGTCACCGTGGCTGCAGCCACGGTAGCCGAGGCTTTTGAAGAGCTTTATCTGTTTGAGCGGGCTTGCCGTACCCTGGTCCTGGCCTATGGAACCGGACAGCCGTTGAACATCCTGCCCGACGACGTCGCCGAGCGGACAGCGCGCGGGTGGGAGCCCTGTCGCTCAATGGCGTTTTCCCATTTTGAACAGCTCAAGCGCAAGCTGGATGTCCTTGATCCGAGCTATGCAAGCTGATCGATGGGAGGGCCTGCTTTGTGGACGACCTGGCTTTCGTGCCCGACTCGGACGCCGGATGAAGATGCCGCGCCAGTTCGCTGAGTGTCCGGCCTTCTCGTGTACATGCCACCAATTGCACGATTGAACGCAATCCCATATTGGCCCCACAAAACGACCACACGCCATGAAACCCATCTACATCAACTACCTCAACGGCCTGGACATCGAGGCGTTGGCGATCACCGACGCCGAAATCCTCGAAGCGATTGAAACCAGCCTGGCCTCGCAAGGGCGTGGCGAGTGCGTGATCGAACCGCGCATGCACCTCAAGCCGAATGCCGGCGTGGACGGGCATTTCAATGTGTTGCGTGGCGCCATCGGCGCGCCCATCAACCTCGCCGGCGTGAAGGTGGTGGGCGACTTCGTCGACAACTACAAGCAGGACCTGCCCTCCGAGGTGGGGATGCTGACCCTTTTTGACCCGCAAACCGGTATTCCGGTGGCCATCGTCGACGCCACGGCCATCACCGATATGCGTACGGGCGCCGTCACGGCGATCGGTGCCAAATACCTGGCGCGCAAGAATTCCAAGGTACTCGGCCATATTGGTGCACGCGGCACCGCCTACTGGAACGTGCGCCTGCTCGACCGGCTGTTCAACTTCGACGAAATCCGCGTCCATTCGGCCCGGCCCGAGAGCCGCAACGCCTTTGGCGAGCGCCTTTCGCAGGATCTGGGCAAGCCGGTGCGGGTGTGCGACAACTGGCACGACACGGTGGCGGGCGCCGACATCGTGGTCGAGGCCTCGCGCCTGCGCGAACCCACTCCCTTGCTCAAGACCGAGTGGATTAAACCTGGCGCCTTCGTCGTGCCGTACGGAACCATGAGCGCAGTGGAATTGAATCTCACTGACATCATGTCCAAACTCGTCGTGGACGACTGGGGCCAGTGCAAGGGCGGCCAGTTCGGCTCCCTGCGCGCCCATGTGGAGGCCGGCAAGTTGTCGGCACAGACCTTGCATGCGGAGATGGGGCAGGTGGTGGCTGGCCTCAAGCCGGGGCGCCAGAACGATTCGGAAACGATCCTGTTCTGGCACCGCGGCCTGTCGCTGAGTGACATCGCATTGGGGTATGCCATGCTGCAGAAGGCGCAAAAATTGGGCATTGGCCAGCGGCTACGGTTCTGCTGACGGGCTGGGCAAAAGCCGTGCGCCACTTGCATGGCCTTCATGCGTTGTGCACATGTATGGCGCAACGGTAGCTGTCCGATACGGGAAACCACCTAGTCGCGCGGTGTGTAATCAGATTGAACCTCGCCCGACAAACTTGTCCAATCAAGTGGTGGAACGGCAAGCGCGGTGCGTCTGGTTTTTCGGTGTCGCGCGGGCTGGGTCTTACTGGCTTGGCTACACTGCGCGAACAGGGCCGCGAGCGGGGTGGGCTGGATGTGAAATTCGTTGGACTTAAACAGGAGTATGGCAATGGCTAAGAAAATTTCGAGACGCAATCTGCTCGCCGCTGGCGCGGGCGTGGCAGGAACCGCCGGGGGTCTCTGGCCGTTGGAACTTCTGGCGCAGAGTGGTGGTGCAACACGCCCCGTGCTGACGGTGCGCTCAAATGCCGACTTCGATCTCATCGACCCGGCCCATCGGCGCGGACCAACCGACGGCAACGTGATGCGGGTGGTCTACCAGCGCTTGATGCAGCCCAAGGCGAATTCGTCCGATCTGGAACTGGATGCGGCGTCCGAGATCAAGCAGGTTTCTCCCACCATCATTGACTTCAAGCTCAAGCCAGGACAGATGTTCACCGACGGATTTGGCGAAATGACCGCCGACGACGTCAAGTTTTCGTTCGAGCGCATCGGTTTGCCGCCGGCGCCGGGCGCGAAGGAGTCCTCGTACAAGGGCGACTGGCTGCACCTGGTCGGTGTGGAGGTGAAGGGCAAATACGAAGGGCGCATCACGCTGGCGCAACCACGCGCCAATATCTTTGACGTGGTGATTGCCGATGGATCGGGTTGCATCGTCTGCAAAAAGGCAGTGGAGCAACGTGGCCCCGAGTTCGGCATCAAGCCGGTTGGATCCGGCCAGTACCAGGTGGTTTCGCTGGACAAGCAGAAGGGCGCTGTGTTGCGCCGCAATGCGGCCTACAAAGGCACACGTCCCGGCAAGTTCGACGAGATCAACGTGCGCGTGATCACCGACCCCAAGACCACGGATCTGGCGTTGCGCGCAGGCGAGATCGATTTTGCGATCCTGGCGCCCGCTGCTGCCGATTCATTGCGCGGCGTTGCCGGCCTGACGGTGGCCGACCAGCCCTCGATCGCGTACGTGTGGATGGGCATGAACATGGAGAAGGGGCCGCTGGCCGACCTGCGTGTGCGCCAGGCAATCCGGCTGGGTGTGGATGTGGACCAGATGCTGCTGGCCGGCTACAACGGCAAGGTGCCGCGCCTGAACACCGCGCTGCCGCCGCAGATCATGGGCCATTGGAAGGAGGCGCCTGTCTACAAGCGCAATGTGGCGGAGGCCAAGGCCTTGCTGGCGGCGGCCGGGCAGACCAACCTGAAGCTGCGTCTGACCATCCTGAACCAGCCCGAGTACCAGAACATGGCGCTGGTCGCCAAGGCCCTGCTGGCCGAAGTCGGCGTCACGATTGACGTGGATTCACAGCCTGGTGGTACCTACTGGAGCTCGGGCAAGGCCGATGTCGGAAAGAATCTTGAGCTCTACATGTCGCGCTTCAGCGCCAAGCATGACCCGAACTTCGTGTTGCAATGGTTCACGCCGGGCCAGGTGGGCAACTGGAACTGGTCGCGCTGGAACAGCCCGGAGTTCGATGGCTTGTTCAAGGCCGCCGACAGCGAAACCGATCCAGCCAAGCGCCGTGCCATGGTGCTGGACATGCAAAAGGCAATGGACAAGACCGCTGCTTTCGTATGGCTCACCAATGAGGCGAACGCGCTGGTGCACAAGAGCTGGCTGAAACCGGCCGCTATTCCGGGCTGGGCAGATTGGCAGTACTCTGATTTCAGTGCAGGCTGATACCGCCCGCTACCTCGCAAGTCGCCTCGTCACCACCGCGCTGATCATCTTCGGCGCGATGGTGCTGCTGTTCGCGCTCAGCAGCATCGTGCCAGGCGACCCGGCTGCCATCCTGCTCGGGCCGCAGGCCACGCCCGAGTACTCCAAACGCATGATCAGCGAGATGGGGCTCGACCAGCCCATCCACATTCGCCTCTGGCGCTTCTTTGCCAACGTGGCCACCGGCAACCTGGGCATCGACATCGTTTCGGGCCGTTCCGTGTGGAGCATGATCACCGCGGTCCTGCCCTACACCATCATCCTGACGTTCTCTGCCATCCTTCTGGCCGTGATCACCGGCATTCCGCTGGGTATTTTCGCGGCCACCCATCGTGGCTCGGTCATGGACAACATCCTGGCCTTCATATCGGTGGCATTCATCGCGGTGCCGGGCTTTGTCGTCGCGATCCTTCTGCTGCTCGTCTTCGCCATCTGGCTCGATTGGCTGCCCGTGCTTGGCACCAGCCGCAGTGGCGACTGGCTCGACGAGATCCGCCGCATGATCCTGCCCACCGTGGCCCTGGCGCTGGGCTGGGTCGGCTTCATCGCGCGCCTGGTGCGCACCTCGATGCTGGAGGTGATGGGCGAGAACTACATCCGCACCTCGCGTGCCTACGGCCTGTCCGAGCGCCTGATCACCTACAAATACGCGCTCAAGAAC
>JANNDB010000148.1:0-3265 GCA_031387285.1 Betaproteobacteria bacterium
CAGGCGCAGCATCTCGACCTGCGTGGCAAGCTCGACCAGCGGGAACTGGATACCCTGGTTGCGCGCCAGTTCCGCGCCGAACGGCTTGCGCTCGCGCGCGTACCTGACGCTTTCGCGTACGCAATAATCGGCCGCACCCAGGCTCGAGGCGGCCTGGTGGATGCGGTTCTCGTGCACGAAGTGCTGGGCCACGGCCAGACCGCCGCCCAGCGGGCCGAGCACCGTGTCTGCCGCTACCCAGACCCGGTTGAAGCTGACGCGTGGGTGGTCGGTTGGCATATTGAATGTCCACAGGTATTCCTCGACCTTCACGCCGTCGCTCTCTGCCGGCACCAGGAAAGCGGTGATTCCGCTGGCTTCCGCGGCCGCGCCGCTACTGCGCGCAAACGTCAGGCAGTGGGTTGCGTTGTGCATGCCGGTGGTCCACATTTTTTCACCGGCTATACACCAGCCATCGATGCCATTGCGCTGCTCGGGTACGGCGCGCGTTTCCATATGCGTCGCGTCCGATCCGTGCTCCGGCTCGGTCAGTCCGAACGCCAGCCGCACCTGCTCGTCTATCAAGCCCGGGATCAGTGCGGCCTGCTGGTGCGCTGTGCCGAAGTCCTTCAGCATCAGCACGAACGGGTTGTTGACGACGATAGAGTGTTCGTTCTGCAGGTCGTTATGCAGGCCCAGACCCTTGGCGGCAAGATGTTCGCGGATCACCGCCATCCACAGGTTGCCACCGCCCTGGCCACCGTACTCGGTGGGCAGCGCAAACCGCAGGTGGCCGGCCCGGTCGGCGCGCCGGCGTGCCTCGCGCAGCAACGCCTCCCATTGCGGTCTTGGCAGGCCGCCGTTGTCGAAGTCGGTGCGCGCCCATTCGCGCCGATGGTCGAAAAAGCGTTCGTTGTCGTCCTGCGCCTGCAACGGTGCGATCTCGGCCGCAATGAATGTGTCAAGCTGCTCCAGGTAGGCGCCGAGCCCGGCGGGCAGGTCGAAGTTCATGTTCGTTCATCCTTGTCGTTGTCACCACCCAGCATGCGCACCAATGTGTCATAACCCGGCTGATCCACGGCCAGCTTGTCCTGCGCCACCTGCCACAGATGCTCGGCCAGCCCCGTGGATGCCAGCGTCAGGCGCCCATCCTCGATGCGCTGGCACAGCTCCCGGTTCAACGCCGAAAGGCTGCCGTCGGTGCCAAGCAGCGCACGCAGCCGTGCCACTTCGTCGCGTTCGGCGGCGCCCGCGAGAGCGATCTGGCGAGCGACCAGATCGAGCATGTTGGCCGCAACGCGCACATGAAACGCCAACTGACCGTCAAAGCGCGGCATGACCTGCTCGCGCAGGAAGGCGGCTACCGCAGTCAGTTGCTCGTGCGGATCGGGACGGTCGTACATCAGGCGCCCGGCACGGGTGCCGCATGTTGCACCGCCAACCGGCTGCGCTGTTGTGGTGCCAGCAATTCCAGCAGGTCGATCTCGGTCTCGGACGCGCGCCGGCCGATGGCCGCCTTTTCCAGGTTGCGCTCGGTGCCGCCAAGATAGGCGTGCGCCATGCCCTCGCAGATGACGCCCCACTTCAAGGTGCCGAACACCTGCCAGTAGTGCATACTTGCTACGTCGACGCGGCCACCGGCCTGTTCGTACCCTGTGAACAGGGCCTCGCGGGTGCCAAAACCGCCCACCGGCAGATCGTGCGCCCCGAAGCGCCAGGAGTTGACGCAGATCCAGCCCAGGTCTTCCATGCCGTCGCCCAGGTGCGCCAGTTCCCAGTCGAGCACCGACCGCAGGCCAGTGGCGTCGACGATCAGGTTGCCGTTGCGAAAGTCGCCGTGCACCAGCACCGGCTGCATTGGGGTTGCGGGAGCGTTCTCGGCCAGCCACCGAAACGCGAGTTCGAATACGGGCCTGGTCGTTCCGTGGCGGCGATGCTGGCTGCGGTAGTGCTCCAGCTGGGTCTGCGCCGCAGCCTCGCGCAAGCGGGGCAGCTTTGCCCGCGCGATCTGATGGATGCGTGCCAACGCCACACCGCACTGGTGGGCCAGCAACAGCCGCGCCGATGCCAGCTCGGGCGAGTGCACGATCTTTCGACCAAGGGTTTCGCCATCGATGCGCTCCATCACGAAGCCCTCGCCCAGGCCGTGCGCAGGCTCCAGCACGGCGCACACACGGGGCACCGGCACATGCGCGTGGGCTGCAAGGCCAAGCAGCGCCGCCTCCGTCGGCATGTCTATGCAGGCGCCGTCGCGAACACCTCCGACTGCGTTGACCGGTATTCGGCGCAGGATCAGTGGCGTGGTGGTGGCTCCCTCGACGAGGTCGAAGCGCCAGGTCTCCAGACTCGCGCCACCAGAGAGCCGGCCCAGGCCGGTGATGGCGCAGGGCGGGGCTGGTGCGCTGGCGTCGGCATGCTCCGATGGCGCCACACCAGAGACTGCGCGAGCAATGGCCTCACGCAGCGCTTCGTTCCAATGCCCCCCGAGCAAGGACTTGGCGCTCAGCCCCTCCTGCACTAGCGCTAACCTGGGTCTAGTCAGTGATCGACGCGGTCAGCCGCTTGAACTTGCCCGCCGTGATTTGTGTCAGTACCGCTGCCTTGGTGCCAAGGCGCTGGCTGGGCCCGTAGGATTGCGGCGGCGCGCCGAAAATGTCCTGCCAGCCCTTGATGCCTTCCAGGCCGGTGATGAACTTGTCCACCGTGAGGTCGCGCCCGGCGGCCTGCAGGCCCTGGATGGTCATATCCATGATGTCGTATGAAATGGCGGCCGAGACGTCTGCGTCCGTGTTGAAGCGTTTCTTGTAACGGTCCATCCATTCCTTCACCGCCGGCGGCTCGTTGGCATAGTCGAACGGCAGGTACTGGCAGACTATATAAACGCCCTCCACGTTTTCCTTGCCCAGCAGCGGGACCTGTGCATTGCAGGCTGCGGCAGAGGCCAGCATCGGGACGTCCCAGCCAAGTTTCTTGGCCTCGGTCGCAACACCGATGGTTTCACGCACAACGGTGCCGATGCCGACCAGATCGGCGTTGGCCTGTTTCATTCGCGCGACCTGGGACGAGAAATTGGTGTCACCACGCTTGTAGCTGGCCTCGGCAACGACCTCGATCTTGAGCGCCTTGGCCTGCTCGACCCAGGCGTCGCGCAGTTCCTTGCCGAAGTCGTCGTCCTGGTAGATGATGCCCAGCCGCTTGGTACCCTTGGCGTTGGCGACCCACTTCAGTCCCGCCTTGACCTGCCCGTCGTAGGGCGCAGCCATGCTGAACTTGAGCTTGTGGTAGG
>JANNDB010000154.1:0-2974 GCA_031387285.1 Betaproteobacteria bacterium
GCTGGCGGGTTTCCAGGTCTTCGAGGGTGAAGTAAGGCTTGTCCGCAAACACCTGGCGCGCCAGCGTCGTCTTGCCGGACTGGCGCGGCCCGGTCAGCGCCACCACCGGGAAACCGCTGGCCAATTGGCGAAGCAGGCCGAAGGCATGGCGTTCAATCATTTGTACAATTCCCGTTTTCGATCTTCAAATTGTACAAAAGGGCGCTAGTGGGCAGTTGGCATCCTGGCTGCCACGCCCGCTTCCCTGCGGCCATGCGCGTTCACTGAATCACCTCGTCGGCCCGCAGCAGCAGCGCCTGCGGGATTGTCAGGCCCAGCGCCGTAGCCACTCGCAGGTTGATCACCAGTTCGACCGTGGTCGGCTGCTCGACCGGTAGGTCGGCGGGCAACACACCCCTCAGAACTCGGTCCACATAGAGGGCGACGCGCTGCCAGAACGCTGCCAGGTTGGCGCCGTAAGCCATCAGTCCCCCGTCTTGCGCTTGCTCGGGCCACTCCCAGATCGCCGGCAGCCTATGTTTTGCCGCAAGCTCAATGATCGGCTTGCGATCACGCAATGAAAACGGGGCTGCGGCGACCAGCAACGCACCGCAGCGCTTGGCCACCATCGTCGTGAAGGCACTTGCGTAATCGTTTCCTCGCGCAGTCACCACCAGCAGGTCGATGCCCAGCGCATTTGCCGCTCTCTTGGCTTCCACCTCCTGCGACCGGATGTTGGGGTCGTCTGACGCCAGAAAAGCGATACGCCTGGCGCCCGGCACGACTTGATTGAGCAGCTCGAGTTTCTTGCCGGCCAGAGAGCCGTCCGCGGCCGCCAACACACCTGTGACGTTGCCGCCCGGCCGGGCCAGGCTCGCCACGAAACCCAGCGCCACCGGGTCAAAATTGCCGACCATCACGATCGGAATCACGGTTGTGGCTTCACGCGCCGCCCGGGTTGCACCCGTGCCACCGGCCACGATGGCGTCGCAGCGCAGCGCCACCAGTTCGCGCGCCAGCGCTGGCAAGCGCTCCATCTGGCCCTCGGCGTGGCGCACATCGAGCTTGAGGTTTTGCCCGTCGACCCAACCCCGCTGGGCCAGCGCACGTGGCAACAATGTGAGCACCGGATCGGACACCGATGATGCGATCGAGCGCAACCAGCCAAGCCGGTAGACCCGAGGCGTCGGCTGCGCGCGGCTGGCCACCGCGGCCAGTAACAGGCTCCCGGTCGCGCCATGAACGAAGCTTCGACGATCGATCACTGAATGACCTCGTCCGCCCGCAGCAGCACCGCCTGCGGGATCGTGATGCCCAATGCCTTTGCGGTTTTTAGGTTGATGATCAGTTCGAACTGTGTGGGTTGCTCCACCGGCAGGTCGGCCGGCTTGGCACCTTTCAATATCTTGTCGACGTAACCTGCCGCGCGCCGAAAGTTCGCAGTGAGACTCGGACCATAGGCCATCAAGCCGCCGGCCTGCGCAAACTCGCGGTCGGGAAAGATTGCGGGGAGCCGGCTCCGTGCCGTGAATTCGACAATGCGCGTCCGGTTTGCCAGGAACATGCCGTTGGTCAGGGTCAGGAGCGCACCGGGTCGAGCGGCAGCCACGGCCTCCAACGCGACGTCGAGATCGGACGAGTCGCGCACCTCAACGGATTGGATCTCGACACCCATCGATCGAGCCGCCGTGCGGGTCTCTTCCAAATTGCCCGCCGCAGCCGGGTTGGAATCATTCCAAATGACGGCTACACGCATCGCTTGGGGAACGACCTCTTTCAGAAGTTGCAGCCGTTTGCCGCTCAACTCGGGCGAGAGCGTCGACAAACCGGTGATGTTTCCACCGGGCCGGGCGAGGCTTGCCACCAATCCTGCCCTGACCGGATCGCCGACGACGGCCATCACAACGGGAATTGTTTTGGACGCGTCCCGTGCCACCCGGGCAGCCTGGGCGCCTTCGATGACGATCACGTCCACCTTCATCCGCGCCAGTTCGATTGCCATCGCTGCAAGCCGCTCGGGCCTTCCCTGCGCGAAGCGCAGCTCCAGCACGATGTTCTGGCCCTCCACATAACCGAGGTCCCGCAGCCCCTGCCGGAAACCTTCAAAGGCCGGCATCGAGGATGCCACCGACAAGGTGAGGATGCCGATGCGGGGGATTCCTGCGCTCTGCTGCGCGCGCGCTACAGGTTGCCATGCGAGCGCGGCGCCGCCGAGCAGAATGCAGGCGTCGCGGCGCTTCACTGAATCACCTCGTCGGCCCGCAGCAGCACGGATTGCGGGATCGTCAAGCCTATTGCCTTGGCGGTTTGCAGGTTGATGACCAGCTCGAACTTCGTCGGTTGCTCGACCGGGAGGTCAGCGGGCTTGGCTCCTTTCAGAATCTTGTCGACATAGGTGGCCGCGCGTTTGGTCAAATCGACGGTGCTGGCGCCGTAGAACATCAGCGACCCCTGTGTTGCGGACTGCCGCGCGAAGCCCATCACCGGGAGCCGGCTCTTTAGCCCCAGGTCTGCGAGTTGTTCTCCCAGGACTGCCAGCACGAAGGTCGGCAGCAACAGCACTGCCCCGGCGCGCCCCTTTCCGATGGCCAGGAACGCGGCCTCGAGATCGCCGGGGCCAAGTACGTCCAGATATTGCATCTGCAGATTGAGCGCCCTCGCCGCGGCCTCCATTTCTCTTAGCGAACGTGCGTTGCCCGGGTCGGTCGAAGAGCCCAGCACAGCCACGCGCGCGAGCCCGGGAACGGTCTGCTTGAGAAGCTCGAGTTGCTTGCCGTGCAGCTCCGGGGAGAGCGTGGACATGCCGGTGATGTTGCCGCCAGGTCGCGCAAGGCTGGCGACAAAGCCACTCGCAACCGGATCGTTTTCCTGCGTCATCACGATCGGAATCGTCGCGGTCGCTTCCCTGGCGGGACGGGTCGCCGCCGCGCCGGCCGAGACGATGATGTCGACTTTGAGGCGTACCAGTTCAGCCGCCAGCGCCGGCAGGCGGTCT
>JANNDB010000198.1:0-2995 GCA_031387285.1 Betaproteobacteria bacterium
CTACCCTTTGTTCACCGAGCTGCCGCAACGCCCCTTCGATACCGACAAGGCGGCGTTCCATTACAAGAAGTCGGGTCACAGCGACTCCATCCTGCTGCGCACCTCCGAGGTTGCGTTCCCCGGCGCGGTGGACGCGGCGCAGCTGTACCAGACCACCTGTGCCAAGGCCGGCATCAAGCTTGAGGTCAAGCGTGAGCCGGGTGACGGCTACTGGTCCAACGTCTGGAACAAGCAGCCCTTCTCCACCTCGTACTGGGGCGGTCGTGCGGTGCAGGACCAGATGTACTCCACCGCCTACATCACCGGCGCCGACTGGAACGACACGCGCTTCTTCAATCCGGCCTTCGACAAGATGGTGATCGCCGCCCGGGGCGAGCTCAACCTGACCAAGCGCAAGCAGATGTACAAGGACATGGCGCTGATCGTGCACAACGAAGGCGGCGTGATCGTTCCGATGTTCAACGACACCATCGACGCAACCGGACCGAAGGTCGGCGGCTGGGTGAAGAACCCGAACGCCGAGCTGATGGGCGGCATGGCTGCCTCCGAGTGCTGGCTGGAAGCCTGATCGTCCGGCCCAAGCCCGCCTCATGTCGCCGCTGATGCGGGAGGTGGCCCGGCGTATCGTGCTGGGCCTGCTGATGCTCGTAGGAGTGTCGATACTCATCTTTGCGGGAACACAGATCCTGCCCGGCGACGTGGCGCAGGCCATCCTTGGGCAGTCCGCAACGCCAGAGGCCTTGGCCAACCTGCGCCGCGACATGGGCCTCAACGACCCGGCCATCGTGCGCTACTGGCACTGGTTTTCCGGCGCCGTGACGGGGGACTTCGGCAAGGCGCTGTCCAACGGGCAGGATATTTCCACCGCACTTGGCAAGCGCCTGCTCAACACCCTGTTCCTGGCCTCCTGCGCGGCCGTCATCGCCGTGCCGCTGGCCATCACCTTGGGGCTGGTCGCGGTGCGTTTTCGCAATGGTTTTGTCGACCGGCTGATTTCCGGCCTGGGGCTGGCCTCGACTTCGCTGCCGGCGTTTTTCGTGGGCTATGTGCTGCTCTACTTCTTCGCCGTCAAGCTGCAATGGGTGACCAGCGTGTCCACCGTATTCGAGGGCATGCCGCTGTCCGAGCGGCTGGCGGCCATCATCCTGCCGGTGGCGGTGCTAACCACCGAGGTGCTCGCGCACATGATGCGCATGACCCGCGCGGCCATCCTCAACGTGATGCAGTCGGCCTATATCGAGACGGCTGAACTCAAGGGCCTGAGCGGCTTTCAGATCATCTACCGCCATGCCATGCCCAACGCGCTGGCGCCCATCATCAACGTCGTCATGCTGAACCTGGCCTTCCTCGTGGTCGGTGTGGTCGTGGTCGAGGTCATATTCGTCTATCCGGGCATGGGCCAATACCTGGTCGACCATGTGGCAACGCGTGACATCCCGGTGGTGCAGGCCTGTGGCCTGGTGTTCGCCACGGTGTACATCGGCATGAACATCATTGCCGATATCGCGGGCGTCCTGTCCAACCCGCGCCTGCGGCACCCGAAATAAGGCGGGGCTGAACGCGATGGACTGGCGACGTATTCCCTTATCGGCCCTTATCGGCCTGATCCTCACGCTGGCCATCGTGGCCGTCGCGCTGTTCGCGCCCTGGATCGCGCCCTACGAGACCGGCACGGTGGTGGCAGACGTGTGGGCGCCGGCGTCCGACAAGTACTTGCTGGGCACCGACAACCTCGGCCGCGATCTGCTCTCGCGCATGATCCACGGCGCGCGCATCACGCTGACGATCGCGGGCGCGGCGACGGCACTGTCGTTCACCATGGGTTCCATCCTGGGTTTCGTGGCTGCCGTGTCCGGCGGCCGGCTCGACCAATGGCTGTCACGGGGAGTCGACCTGTTGATGGCGATACCCACACTGATCCTCGCGCTGGTCGTGTTGTCGGTGCTGCCGTCATCGGTTCCGGTGCTGGTGCTGGTGCTGGGCATCCTGGATTCGACGCGCGTGTTCCGGCTTTCGCGCGCGGTGGCGGTGGACATCAACGTCATGGACTATGTGGAGGCGGCGCGCCTTCGCGGCGAGAAGACGGCCTGGATCGTGTTCTCCGAAATCCTGCCCAATGCGCTCACGCCGCTGGTGTCCGAGCTGGGACTGCGCTTCATCTTCGCCGTGCTGTTCCTCTCCGGCCTTTCCTTCCTCGGCCTGGGCGTGCAGCCGCCGGACGCCGACTGGGGTGCAATGGTGCGTGAGAACAAGGAAGGCATCGTGTTCGGCATTCCGGCCGCGCTGATACCGGCCGGCGCCATCGGCGTGCTCACCATATCCGTCAACCTCGTGGCCGACTGGATCCTGAACCGCACCTCTGACTTGAAGGGGGGGCGCGGCAATGGCTGAACAGGGCGCAGGCACACGCCCCGTGCTGGAAGTGCGCAACCTGCGCATCGAAGCGACGGTCCGCCCGCCGGGCGAGAAGCCGCACGACATCCTGATCGTGGACGACGTGTCGCTCACGCTGCAAAAAGGCCGCGTGCTGGGGCTGATCGGCGAATCGGGCGCCGGCAAGTCGACCATCGGTCTCTCGGCGCTGGGTTACGGACGGGGCGGCGTGCGCATCACCGGCGGTGAAGTCTTCCTCAGCGGGCGCGACATCCTCAAGGGCGGCGCAGCGGGCCTGCGCGCGCTGCGCGGCAAGGAGGTGTCGTATGTGGCGCAGTCGGCCGCGGCGGCGTTCAACCCTTCGCACCGGCTGATGGGGCAGGTGGTGGAGAGCGCCCTGCACCACGGCGTGGCCAACCGGGCCCAGGCCGAACAACGCGCTGTTGCGCTGTTCAAGAAGCTCGGACTGCCCGATCCGGAACATTTCGGCCAGCGCTTCCCGCACCAGGTCTCGGGCGGCCAGCTGCAGCGCGCCATGACAGCGATGGCACTGTGCGCCGAGCCGGACCTGATCGTGTTCGACGAGCCGACCACGGCGCTGGACGTCACGACGCAGATCGAC
>JANNDB010000257.1:0-3637 GCA_031387285.1 Betaproteobacteria bacterium
GGGGAAAACGGGCGCTGCACCGAGGCCCTGCAGGACGAGTCCGGACAGGGTCTGGGCCGGTGGAAACCCGGGGCTGGCAAATAGCGCTGCGCCGAGCAGCGCGACGGCCAGCCCTGCATGTACCAGACGCCGGTTGCCCAGCCGCACGGCCACCGCGCCGAGCGCGAAGCGGCCCGTCATGATCGCCGCGTAGAAGCACGATACCCACCAACCCGCATCGCGTGGGGCCACGCCGCGTTGCTCGACGAGGATGCTGGCCGCCCACAGGCCGGTGCCGATCTCCATGGTTGCATACAACAGGAAAAGCACCGGGCCCATCCAGACCACCCAGGCTGGCACTGCGGTGCTCCGCGGTGCTGCGCCGCGCTCCGACGCAACACCTGCGCCCGGCGCGGGTGCATGTTTCCACAGCGCCAGGGTCAGCAGAAACACCACAACCAGCATCAGTTGCAGACTGGCGATGCGCCGGTACCCGTCGACCCAGCCACCCGGTTGCGCCAGCGCCGCGCCCATGATCAGGGGGCCGATGCTGGCGCCCACGCCCCAGCAGCCATGCAACCAGTTCATATGCCGCGCCGAATAGTGGCGTGCCACGAAGTGGTTCAGTCCGGCGTCCACAGACCCCGAGCCCAGCCCCAAAGGCACAGCCAGCAGCAAGATCCACAGCAGCGATGGCGCCCAGGCAAAACCCAGCAGCGCCAGGCCGGTAAGCAGACCGCTGAACACGACCACCGGCCCGGTCCCCAGGCGCTGCAGCACCGCCCCGCTGGCAAACCCCGAAGCCGCCGAAAAGCCCGTGACAACCATAGTGATCAGTCCGGCGGATTGCAGCGGCTCGCCGAACCCGATACGCATGGCCGGCCAGGCCACTCCCGTTACGCCATCGGGCAGGCCCAGGCTGATGAAAGCGAGATAGATGACGCCCAGCAGAACCACGTTTGCCATGGGCGCTGCGTGTCAGATCAACTTGGCGATCAGGCTTGCCGCCATGCTCAGCAGCACCGTGGTGGTGACGGGCAGAAACCACTCGCGGCCGAACAGGCGAAAGCGGAAGTCGCCCGGCAGGCGGCCGAAACCAAGCTTGTTGAGCAGCGGCGAGAACCAGCTGATCAGGATCAACGCGAGAAAGATGACCAGCATCCAGCGAATCATGGTGCTGTTCCTGGTTACAACGTGTGGCTGCGATCGCCCTGCGCAAAACCGATGGCCTCCCAAGGCGCACCCCGGCAAAACCCAATGACCTTGAAAAGCTCGCCCATTTCATGTTCCATCAGGAGCTTTTGCGCCATCACGCGATCCTGCAGCGGCGCGCCCTCCAGCAGGGACAGCACGCCGCAATTCATCAGAAAGCGCGCCTGGCTGGTGTAACCCAGCAGGTTCAAGCCGCCGTCCGCCGCGCCGGCGGCCGATGCCTCCTGAGCGGCCAGCGCCACACCGGTGAAGTTGACGTGGGCCGTGATGTCCTTCTCGCCGATGTCCGCCAGTGGTTGAGTGTCCATGCGGTGTGCGCGATGGCACATCAGCGTGCCGGTGTTGCGTTGCGGGTGGTAGTACTCGCGCTCCGGAAAACCGTAATCGATCAGGAATGCCGCGCCCTGCACCAGCCGGTCTGACAACATGCGGATGAAACCTTCAGCGTGCGGATGGATTTCGCTCAGGTAGTCGTGCTCTCCCGGCACCGCCAGCGGTGGTTGCAGCGGGGTTGGGTGGTCCCGCCAGACCGGTTGCAGGTCAGCGCCGAGACCCACACCACGTTCATGCCATGTTCCGCCAACCCGGTGCAGCAGGCGCACCGGCATCGCGTCAAGCACCTCATTGCCAACCACCACACCGTGCAGTTGCGCGGGCAGGCTGGAAACCCATTGCACCCTGGCGCCAAATGCCGCCAGCCGCTGCTGCTGGCGCTCGCGCAGGGCGGACGAAACGTCCACGATGGTGTAACACTCCACGCGCTCGCCCAGGGTTTGCAGGAGTTCTTGGGCCAGGGCGCCAGAGCCGGCACCAAACTCCCACACCGCAGATGTACCACTGACCTCCAGCGCCTGCGCCACCTGCGCGGCAAGCGCGCGTCCGAAATATGGCGTCATCTCCGGCGCCGTCACAAAGTCCGAACCGGCCGGTCCGGGCATGCTGCCGAATTGGCGGTCCCCCCGCGCGTAGTACCCCAGGCCGGGCGTGTACAGGGCCAGCTCCATGAAGCGGTCGAACCCTATCCAGCCCCCCGCGGCCGTGATGGCCTGCGCGACCTGCTGCGCAAGCGCGCTCGTTAAACTCGGGGGTATCGCCATGTGAAAGCGGATTGTCCCCGAATGCAGCCCCAACCCCGTACCGTACTCGTCACCGGCTCCGCCAAACGGCTGGGGCGGGAGATCGCGCTGGCGCTGGCGCGTGAGGGCTGGCAGGTGGCCATCCACTACCGCGACTCGGTGGAGGAAGCCGCGCGCACCAGCAAGGAATGCACAGCACTATCGGGCAACAGCGCCAGTTTCCGTGCCAACCTGGCCAATGAAACGGCGGTGCGCAATCTGCTGCCACGTGTGGCGGCGCACTTTGGCCATCTGGACGCGGTCGTCAACAGCGCTTCCACTTTCGAGCATGACACACCGTCGACCTTCAGCTTTGCAGCGATGGACAAACACATGCGCAGCAATACCGGCGCCGCCGTGTTGCTGGCGCAGGCGCTGCACCAGCATGTCAGCGAGCACTACAAGTCCGGCAATTCCGTGCGGGGCGCGGTGGTCAACCTGCTCGACCAGAAGTTGTGGAACCAGAACCCGGATTTCTTCAGCTACACACTCTCCAAGGCCGCGCTGGAGGCGGCCACCACCATGCTCGCCCTGGCGCTTTCGCCCTCGATCCGCGTGGTGGGCGTTGCGCCAGGCTTGACACTGACCAGCCCGATGCTGACGGCCGAGCAATTCGCCGCGCGCCACAAGATGGCCCTGCTCGGGCGCTCCTCGACACCAGAGGACGTCGCGTCCACCGTGCGCTTTGCGCTGGAGAACCAGTCCATCACCGGCACCACGCTGCTGGTCGACGGTGGCCAGCACCTGATGCGTTTCGAACGTGACTTCTCCGTGATGTGATCCGGCACGCGGCCCCATCCCACTACCGTACTGTCATGATCACACCGCGCGGCACCCAGATCCTCACCCTCAACGGCCTGCGCTTCGCTGCCAAGCTCGGCATTCTCGACGTCGAGAAAACCGGCCCGCAGCCGATCCAGGTGGACGCGGAGCTCAACCTCGGCACGCAGGCCCTGCACCCGGTGGACGACGAGATCAACCATGTGCTGGACTACCGCAAGGTCCGCCAGATCATCATCGACGAATGCACTGCCGAACACGTGAACCTGCTGGAAACGCTGATCGGCAAGCTGGCGCGCCGGCTCATGCAGCTCCCCGGCGTGGTGGGGGTGCGCGTGAAGATCGCCAAGCTGGAGATTTTTGACGACTGCGAAGTGGCGATTCGCGTGGAGACAGGCCAATGGTGAACGCGCCAGCATGGGCCGACGCCGTGGCTGACGCAGCAGTGGGGGGCGGCGGCAACAGCCTGCGAATCGAGCGCGAGGCCCACAAGCTGGAGAAGCGGCTATGCCGCCAGGTCGGCCAGGCCATCATCGACTACAACATGATTG
>JANNDB010000258.1:0-2998 GCA_031387285.1 Betaproteobacteria bacterium
GACCAGACCGGAGTAAGTGGCGGAGGCCGGATCCCAAGTCAGGAGGTAACTATTGAGCGTGGGCAGCGTCCAACGGGCGGCATCGCCATAGGTCGCCAAGGCATTGAGTCCTGGAATCAAAAGGTTATCGGATCCCCAACCGAATCCCACGGGTATTTGCTGCATCGCCAGTCCCAGCGCGATGCCTTCGCTGATATGATACTTGGCCAGCGTGGCGACACCCGCCGCGCGGGGATACATGCTGAACATCGTGTCGGCCTGGCTCACGGTGGTCGTGACTTCGATGAGGGCGGGGATCAGCGCCTCCACGTCCTCCAGAGTTAATCTATTTTGGATGAAACCGCTCAGATATGTTCTGGCCATCCCATCCGGTTGTTTCAAGCCAACCTTCACCGCCGGATAGAGCAGGCTCTTGGTGGCACCGATGGTGGTGACCGCCAAATTGCCAGCGAACAATGCATCGGCCAGATAACCATTGGAAAGCTGGATGGGGTCGGTCCAATCAATGATGTCGGGATTGGTGAAGTTGGCGGTCACCGCCGTGAGCATCGGGGTGAGTTGCGGGCTGGCCGCTGCACCGATGTTTTTTAAGGCAATGGCCGCTTTGGCACGCACCCACAGATCCGAATCCGAAAGCCGCTGGCCCAGTGCGGTCAAAGCACCAGTGGTCTGGCGAATGCCCAGCGTTTGACAGGCGGCCTGACGCACATTCACATCGGCGCTCATGGTGCCGTTGGTGATGAGAGCGATTAGGTCGTTCACCTCCGTCGTCAAGGTGCGCGCGGCCAGCTCTACGGCAGCATAATTCCGCACCACCGGATCATACTCGCTCAGGGCCGCCATCAACTGGGGCACGGTGTAGGCGGTGCAATCCTGCTTGAAGGTCGCAGCGGCGATGGCGTTGGTCACCTTGGGAGCACTCAGGGTATTGGCCGGAATGGCGTTTCGCCCGGTGATGTAGAGTCGCTGCAACGACACGGCAAAGGAGAGAATGTAGGTGGACGTGGGATTCACATCATAGTAACCGCTCGTTCCAAGATAGGTCCCGTCCGCCGTCGTGCCCCCGCCATATTGCTCGGCCCCGTCATAGACAAAGGAGCCATCCGTGCGGCGTTCCAGATCGAGATGCCAGCGCACTTTCTCCAAGTATTTCGCCACTGCCGTCGGCCCGCCCATGTTGGCACCCATCGCTCCCCACAGATAACTAAAGCCCTGGCCAGTATGTCCGTATTCGCGGCCAGTGCAGCCCGCCACCGTCATCCGGATGAAATACTCCGCTTCCACGGGTCGGGTGTCCTGCAACCCGAACAGCACGGCGCACATCGCGTCCTTGCCGTTGGAGGCATGAGCATTGGCGTAAGGCTCATGTTCGCCGTAGGGGATCGGCCCTTTGTTGACATAGGAACCGAAGAAATTGGACCCGCGTGCAATCGCCGGATCGATTTCCGGGTCCACCGCACCGCCGCTCGCCACCAGCACCTTTTTACCCATGACGATGGCGAGATTGGCAGGGATGCCCGCCGCGTTCACCGGGCCATACCAGGAGATCGAGCCATGCAAACTGCCATCGGCGTGCTGCTCCGCACCGCCGTGGCCGAAGGTGCCATACTTACTCTGCCCTTTGGCCAGACCCACGGTGTATTCATTGATCCCGTGCAGCACGCTCGCGTCGGCGCTGCCGTCCGCGACGGTGCGCAGGTAATACTCACTGAGGAAAATATTGATGTAACTCCATTGCCAGGTGTTGCAGCCGGTCAGGGCCAGATTCGCGGGAGCCAGTGCGCGGGCATAGGTCTGCAAGCGCGTCTGCACTGTGGCGTAGTTCGGATCGCCAGGAGCCACGCCAGCCAATAGCGCCAGACCTTTGATCGCACCGGCATAGTCGTTAGTCAGAAAGTTCGAGTTCGCGATGAGCTGGCTGACAAGATAGTCGCGGGCCTCGGCAAGGATCAGCGCGGATTTCGGGCACGAGTAGGGAGCCGTGGCGGTGTAATCACCCATGATGGTCATGGCAATGTTCACATCGGTGGTCGTGCCCGCGCGCCAGCGTTTGACCCGCAGTGTCCCGGCCCCCGTCTTCTCAGCATCCCCGATCGCCACGCCGAAAGCCTTGCGGCAATCACTGGTAAAGAGCGGCACCGCGCCGCTGCTGCCAGCCATCGCCCCGAGGATCACGTCATCCACCTCCAGCACCGCGTCCCCCGGCGCACTCGCCACCGTGATCAAAATCTGCCGGCTCTGCGCAGTCTGCACGCCCTGCTGACCCGCGTTATTCGGGTCGAGATAAATCCACCCGCGCAGTCCAGTGGCTCCGAGGTTATAGGTCTCCGAGTAAAGGTGGGAACTGTTGGGATCGACTTTCAGCGCAGCAATCGCGCCCGCCGCCGTGAGATCGGGATTCGGGGAATAAGCCTGCGCAGGAAAAGCAAACAGCAGCGCCAGCAGTGAAGCAGCGGCATAGCAATAAATAGGATTTTTCATAGAGTGAGAGGCGGTTACTTGCCGGGTTTGGCGTCGGCGGGCGGGACGAGCTTGAAAATGATTTCGACGGGCGTGCTTTCTCCCGGCGTCGTCTCTTCGTTCACGTTCCACATCTGGTCGTTGTCGTTGCCCTTGCGCGGATTGTTGATCAACGCGGTGGGACTCGTGACCAGCGCGACTAGATTGCCGTCGGCCTGCGCGAGGAAGCGTCCTTCGTGAACCATCGAGCCGTTGTAGATCCAAGGGCCATGCACGATCGGCTTCCGTGCCGCGTCGAAGAGCCATCCCTCGATGGGCAAGGTCTTCTCCACGTCTTTTTCTTTCCACTTCACGTTGATCAAAACGGTGTCTCCCGTCAGTTTCGGAGCCGTGCGAAAATACTGTGCGTCGAGCTGCGCCGGCGGGGCGGCGGCGGTGATGGCCCCGCCCTTTGCCCCGAGCAGCAGCATGGCCACATGGATGTCGTTCGCCTCCACATCGGTCACGAGCAGGCTTTCGTGGACGCTGCCTTTCGGGT
>JANNDB010000285.1:0-1955 GCA_031387285.1 Betaproteobacteria bacterium
CGATCACTGGATCGATACCGCTGGTCTGGACGACGCACCGCTGGAACGGCGTATTCGCGACGACCGCATCGACGTCCTCGTCGACCTGGCCGGCCACACGCGCGGCAACCGCCTCACCGTGTTCGCCCGCAAGCCGGCGCCGGTGTCCCTGCACTGGCTCGACTATGGCTACACCACCGGGCTCGGCGCGATCGACTACTACCTGACGGACCATGCCAGCGTGCCCGCCGGTAGCGAGCACCTGTTTGCCGAGCAACCCTGGCACCTTCCCGGGCCGGCGCTGGTGTACCGGCCCAGTGCCGGCATGGGCGAAGCGGGCCCGTTGCCGGCACTGGCGGCAGGGTGTGTGACGTTCGGCACGCTGACGCGTGCCATACGCATCAACCACCATACGGTGCGCGTCTGGTCGGAGATCCTGCGACGCCTGCCGGACTCCCGGCTGGTGGTGGACAGCACGAACTTTCGCACGCCAGAAGCCAGCGACGCGCTGGCGGCCCGTTTTGCAGCGCACGGCGTCGGGCGCGAACGCCTGCAGATTGGTTTCCACAGCCCCCCCTGGGACGTGCTGCGCAGCATCGACATCGGGCTCGACTGCTTTCCGCACAACTGCGGCACGACGTTGTTCGAGATGCTCTACATGGGAGTGCCGTTTGTCACGCTGGCGGCCCGGCCCGGCGTCGGGCGGGTCGGCAGTGCCGTGTTGGTGGGCCTGGGGGAGCCTTCGTGGATATCCAGCACCGAGGCCGAATACGTGGACAAGGTGGTGGGCCTGGCCAGTGACCTGCCGGCGCTGGCTACGGTTCGCGCCGGTCTGCGGCAACGCATGCAGACCAGCGCCCTGATGGACGAGGCCGGCTTTGCGCGCCAGGTGGAAGACGCCTATCACCAGATGTTTACACACTGGTGCCGCAAGCAGCGCGCGCAGGACGTGGCCGATCGCCCACCGTCCACCCCGGAGGCTCCCACCATGGAAAACCCTTCACTCGAGGACTTGCTGCGCCGGGCGCTGGCCCAGAGCATGGAAGCCGCGGTCGGGCACCATCGGGCTGGCCGCCTGCCGGAGGCCGAGGAGCTGTACCGCACCATTCTTGCCGCAGATCCGGGGCATGCCGATGCCAATCACAACCTGGCAGTGATCGCGCTGGCCTTTGACCAGCCCGCCGCGAGTCTGCCGCTGTTCCAGCGCGCCCAGGCGGCGCAGCCGGACAACTGGCAATACTGGATGAGTTATTTCGATGGCCTGCTGCAAGCCGGGGAACATACTGCGGCAACCCATCTGCTGGAAGCGCGGCGCCGGCTTGGCATGCCACGCGACGTGTTGCTTGAGCTGGTGGAGCGGATTGTGAATGTCCGGCTGCAGGAGGCGACCCAGGCCGCGCTGTCGCACGGGGACCGGCAGGTTGCCGCCACGCCCAGCGCGCGGGAGCTTGCACGGATCGACGAACGATTTCGCCAGGAGCGAATGGCCGACGTAGCCGTTCTGGCGCGGCGCATGACGCGGCGGTACCCGACACACGCCTATGGCTGGAAGGCCCTGGGCGCCTCCCTGGTGAATATGGGGGAATTTGCCCAGGCGCTGGAGCCCTTGCAGAAGGCGGTGGACCACGCGCCCGCAGATGCCGGCGCCTTGAGCAACCTCGGGTTTGCCCTGCACGACCAGCGCCGCTCGGTGGAGGCGGAAATCAACCTGCGCATGGCGCTGCGCATCAAGCCAGGCTTTACGTCAGCCGTATTCAACCTGGGCTCGGCGGTGCTGGGGCAGGACCGCTTCGATGAGGCCGCTGTGCTGTACGAGCAGGGCCTGGCCGTGGAGCCTGGTTATATCCCCGGTCACAGCCACCTGGCGCAGGTGCGCGACGAGCAGGCGCGCCTGGTGGCGGCGGTGGCAGGTTATCGCAAGACGCTGGAACTGTTGGCGGCGTCCACCCTCAACCTCAAGGCAGCGCGGTTTGACC
>JANNDB010000286.1:0-1651 GCA_031387285.1 Betaproteobacteria bacterium
CCATGTCCCTCGCCTCTATCCATACCGTGCTGGGCGCCTGTCCACACGATTGCCCCGACACCTGCTCCTTCGTGACCACGGTGGAGGACGGCGTGGCGATCAAGGTTCAGGGCAATCCGCAGCATCCGCACACCGCTGGCGCCTTGTGCACCAAGGTGTCGCGTTACGCCGAGAGGAGCTACCACCCCGAGCGGCTGTTGCACCCGCTCAAGCGCGTCGGACCCAAGGGCAGCGGCCAGTTCACGCGCGTCACCTGGGAGCAGGCGCTGGGTGACATCGCCGCCCGCCTGAAGGCCATCACAGCGCGCGGCCCGGGCGCCGCGCAAGCCATCCTGCCCTACAACTACGCCGGGACCATGGGGCTGGTGCAGAGTGAAAGCATGCCCGCGCGCTTCATGAACCGCCTGGGTGCCTCGTTTCTTGACGGCACGATCTGCTCCAGCGCCGGCGGCGAGGCCATGACCTACACCCTGGGTGCAAAGGTCGGCATGCGGGTGGAGTTCTTTGCCGAGTCCAAACTGATCCTGATCTGGGGCAGCAATTCGATCGCCAGCAACCTGCATTTCTGGCGCCACGCGCAAGAGGCCAAGCGCCAGGGCGCCAAGCTGGTCTGCATCGACCCGCGACGCAGCGAAACCGCCGACAAATGCCACGAACACATTGCGCTGTTGCCGGGCACCGACGCGGCGCTGGCTTTGGCGCTCATGCACGAATTGATAGCGCACGACTGGCTCGACCACGACTACCTGGCGCAGCACACCCTGGGCTGGGATGCCTTGCGCGCACGTGCACTGGAGTGGAACCCCGAGCGCGCAGCCAGCGTGTGTGGCATCCAGGCAGAGCAGATCCGTTCGCTGGCGCGCGATTACGGTGGGTGTCTTCAATCCGGGAGCCCCGCGGCCATCCGCCTGAACTACGGCATGCAGCGCGTGCGCGGTGGCGGCAACGCGGCGCGCGCCATCGCCTGCCTGCCCGCGCTGATCGGCGCCTGGCGCCATCGTGCGGGTGGCATGTTGCTTTCCACCTGGGGCGCGTTTCCGGCGCGCAAGGCGGCGCTGCAACGCCCGGACCTGCGCCAGGCCATGCATACACGGACCATCAACATGAGCACGATCGGCGCCGATCTGCTACGGCCGGCGTCGGACACATTCGGCCCGGCAATCGAGGCGCTGATCGTGTACAACAGCAACCCGGTCGCGGTGGCGCCCGATTCGACCAGGGTGGTGCAGGGATTCGCGCGCGAGGACCTGTTCACCGTGGTGCTGGAACATTTCCAGACCGACACCGCCGACTACGCCGACTATTTGCTGCCGGCCACCACCCAGCTCGAGCACTGGGACATCCACCAGAGTTACGGGCATACCGATGTAGTACTGAACCGTCCTGCCATCGCGCCCGTGGGCGAAGCCAAAACCAACACGCAGATCTTCCGGGAACTGGCGCGGCACATGGGTTTTGACGAACCCTGTTTCGCCGAAGACGACGAATCCCTGTGCCGCGCCGCATTCGGCGACGCCGTGGATTTCGGGAAGTTGCTGGCGCAGGGCTATTGCCCGCTGAACCTGCCCGAAGCGCCGTTCGCCCGAGGCGGCTTCCCCTCACCGTCGGGCAAGTGCGAATTCTTCAGCGCGCGACTGGCCGCCATGGGCCA
>JANNDB010000429.1:0-4778 GCA_031387285.1 Betaproteobacteria bacterium
GCCAGATGGGGCTGGCCTACGAAATCGTGATCAACTCCAACCCCTGCATCAGTTACCTCATGGAAGAGAACACGACGGTGATGCAGGCCCTGGTGATAGCGCATGCCGCGTACGGGCACAACAGTTTCTTCAAGGGCAACTACCTGTTTCGCATGTGGACCGACGCGTCTTCGATCATCGACTACCTGGTCTACGCGCGCAAATACGTCGCCGAGTGCGAAGAGCAGCATGGCCTGGAAGCGGTGGAAGCCCTGCTCGATTCCTGCCATGCGCTGGCCAATTTTGGTGTCGACCGCTACCGGCGCCCGACCCGGCGCACGCTGGCCCAGGAGGTGGAGCAGCGCAAGGAGCGCGCCGCCCATGCCCAGCAGCAGGTGAACGACCTGTGGCGCACGCTGCCGGCAAAGTCCGGCCGCGTGGAGACCGCGCCGGCGGTGGCGCGTTTTCCGACCGAGCCGCAGGAGAATCTGCTGTATTTTTTCGAGAAGAGCTCACCCTTGCTTGAGCCCTGGCAGCGCGAGATCGTGCGCATCGTGCGCAAGGTGGCGCAGTATTTCTACCCGCAGCGCCAGACCCAGGTGATGAACGAAGGCTGGGCCACGTTCTGGCACCACAGGCTGCTCAATACCCTGTACGACGACGGCCTTCTGAGCGACGGCGCCATGCTGGAATGGCTGACGTCGCATACCAATGTGGTGTTCCAACCCCCGGTAGGCCATCCGGCCTACGGCGGCATCAACCCGTATGCGCTGGGTTTTGCGATGTACACCGACATCAAGCGTATCTGTGAAGCGCCGACCGACGAGGACCGCGCCTGGTTTCCCGACATGGCCGGCGCCCCGTGGTTGCCGACGCTCGACCATGCCATGCGCAATTTCAAGGACGAGAGTTTCATCGGGCAGTACCTGAGCCCGCGGCTGATGCGGGAGATGCGTCTTTTTGCCATCAGTGACGACGAACGCAAGAGCGAGCTCGAGGTCGCAGCCATTCACGACGATGCGGGATTCCAGCGCCTGCGCCAATCCCTGTCGGCCCAGTACGACCTGGGTACGCGTGAACCGAATATCCAGGTCTGGAACGTGCATATTCGTGGTGACCGCACCTTGACCCTGCGCCACAGCCAGTACAAGGACCGGCCGCTGGGTGACTCGACGCTCGAGGTGCTCAAGCACGCCGCGCGCCTGTGGGGATTTGCCGTCCAGCTGGAGAGTGTCGACAACGCGGGCCAGATCACCAAGAACTGGAGCGTCGCGAGCCCGGCATAGCTGTGCGCAGCTAAGATAGCCCGATGCAACTCCCTTCCCGCTATTGGGCCGACCTGACGACACGACATTTCGCTGCACTCGGCGCCAGTGCTTCGATTGGTCAGGCCGTCGCCGTGTTGCCCGTCGCCGCCACAGAGCAGCATGGCCCGCATCTTCCGCTCTGTGTGGACACCACCCTGGTCGACGGCGTGGTGCAGGCGTCGCTGGCGCACCTGCCCGTGGGTCTGCCGGTGTTGTTCCTGCCGACGCAGCAGGTAGGCAAGAGCAACGAACACATCCGCTTCCCCGGTACCTTGACCCTTTCGGCTCAAACCCTGATGGCGGTGTGGATGGAACTCGGCGCCTGTGTGGCGCGCACTGGCATCCGCAAGCTGCTGCTGTTCAACAGCCATGGGGGGCAGGTTAGCCTCATGGACATCGTGGCGCGTGATCTGCGCACGGCGCATGACCTCATCGTTTTTTCCAGCAACTGGTATTCCCTGCCGCTGGGTGACGCGGTGACCGGGCTGTTCCCCCCGCAGGAGCACCGCTTCGGCATCCATGCCGGTGCTATCGAGACGTCCATGATGCTTGCGTTGCGCGCGCCGCATGTAGACATGGCGCAGGCGCGCAACTTTGATTCCGCCTCGCGTCAGCGCGCCGCAAAATACCCCATTCTGGGCAACGGAAGCACAGCCAAGCTGGGTTGGCAGATGCAGGATTACAACCCGGCCGGTGCCGCGGGCGACGCCACCTTGGCGACGGCCGAAAACGGGGCTGCACTGGTCGGTGCGGCCGGTCTCCAATTGGCGCGCCTGTTGCAGGAAATCAGCAGCCTGCCGCTGGACACCTTGCGCGGGGACGTTCAAGTTTGAAGCCGCCCGTTGGGCTGGGCCGAGTCCAAGCTGGCGTGTGAACTCCAGCGGGCTCAAGGCGCCAGGAGCCAAGCCGTGCTGCGGATGCCGACGATCGTGAGAGCGAGCGAACCGAACAGGTGTAGCGCTGCGGTACCCGCAGCCAACGTGTAACGCTGCTGATCGAGCAAGGCCACGACCTCGGCCGAGAAGCTCGAAAACGTGGTGAGTGCACCCAGGAAGCCCGTGACCAGCGCGAGGCGCCAGACCGGGTCGATTTGCGGTAGCGCCTGGAACACCGCCATGCAGACGCCCACCAGGTAGCCGCCGATCAGGTTGGCCGCCAGCGTGCCGAATGGTATGACGGCGCCTGGGCTCAGCCATACGCCAAGACCCCAGCGCGCCAGCGCGCCAAGGCTGGCGCCAACACATATGGCAAGGACCGGGATCACGGGGCGATCTTAGCCATCAAGCCTCGCGCTATTTATGCGCCTTGGGAGCGACCCGGCGAATCATGGGCCATTTCCAAAAACGGGTTGACGATGCGCAGGCTGCCGCGCATCAGCTGGTTGTGCTGAAGGTCTTCGGTATAGACCACCTGGGCGCCGGATTGCAGGGCGGCGGCCAGCATCAGGCAATCGTAAAAGCCATAGCGGGTTTCCACCTGCAGGTCGAGCGCGGTGTGGACCAGCTCGGTGCTGGAAGCGACCCGGTTCAACGGCTGCATGGCGACCTCGATGAACTGCTTGCATTCCTCTGTCGTGAAGCGCTGCGCGAACTTGCGCAAGGCCACATTGGCAAACTCCTGGATCACCTGGTAGCTGATGCAGCCGAGGTGGCTGGCCAGGGCCTGTTCCACCAGTTGCAGCGCGCGCTGTTTCTTCAGTGGTTCGCTGGCAAGCCATGCATAGACAAAAACGTTGGTGTCAAGAAAAAATACCGTGCCAGGCGCGACCGGCATATTCAGCGTTCGTTCATTTCGTCACGCGTAAAACCGCGGCCGGCATCAACATGGGCCAGCTGCTCCATGACATCCCGAAATCGGGAAACGGCGGCCTCATCGTGAGAGGCAGCATAGGTCGCCAACCATTTGCGGAACTCGGCGTTGAGTGTGGTTTGCGTCGCACCGGCTTTCTCGCGGGCGAGGTTGATCAATTGCTCATCGGCGGAAAGAGTTATGTTGCGCATGGCGAATATTCGTGTGCACTGAAAGTTATTAGTGTACACGTAAGCAACGTGGACCTAGAGGTCGCGATTTGGCGGCTACCTCGCCATCTGCTGCGGCAGCCAGGTCACGACGCCCGGGAAGATGTATATCAGCGCCACCGCCACACACATCAGGAAAAACATCGGCAGCGTCACGCGCGCGATCCAGGTGAGCTGCTTGCCGGTCATGCCTTGCAGAACAAAAAGGTTGAAGCCCACGGGCGGCGTGATCTGCGCCATCTCGACCACCAGCACGATGAAGATGCCGAACCAGATCGGGTCGATGCCCGCAGCTGTGACTGTGGGCATCAGCACGCCCATGGTAAGCACCACCATGGAAATGCCGTCAAGAAAACAGCCCAGGATGATGTAGAAGATGGTCAGCGCCACGATCAGCTGCGCCTTGCTCAGGCCCAGCGTGGCGATCCACTCGGCCAGATGCCGGGGCAGGCCGATGTAGCCCATGGACAGCGTGAGGAAGGCGGCACCGGCCAGGATCAGCGCGATCATGCAGTACAGGCGTGTCGCGCCCATGAGTGCGTCACGAAAGGTCTGCCAGGACAGCGAGCCCTGCACAGCAGAAATCACCAGCGAACCGACAACACCCACGGCGGCAGCTTCGGTGGCGGTGGCGAAGCCAGCGTAGATCGAACCGAGCACGGCGAGGATCAGCGTCACCACCGGGATCAGGCTGCGAGAGGCCGACAGCTTCTCGGCCAGGCTGAAGCGGCGTTCGGCAGCTGGCACCTGAGCGGGGTTGCGCAGCGCCCACAGCATGATGTAGCCCGAGAACAGGCAGGCCAGCATGATGCCAGGCAAGACGCCTGCGATGAAGAGTTTGGAGATCGATACCTCGGCCGCCACGCCGTAGACGATCATGATGATCGACGGCGGAATCAGCAGGCCCAGCGTGCTGGCCCCGGCCAGCGTGCCGATCACCATGTGCTCCGGATAACCGCGCCGGCCCAGTTCCGGCAGCGTCATCTTGCCGATGGTCGCGCAGGTCGCCGCGCTGGAGCCCGACACCGCGGCGAAGATCGTGCAGCCGATCACGTTGGTGTGCAGCAGGCGCCCGGGCAGGCCCTGCACCCAGGGCGCCAGGCCCTTGAACATGTCCTGGCTGAGCCGGGTGCGGAACAGGATTTCGCCCATCCAGATGAACAGCGGCAGCGCCGTCAGCGTCCAGCTCGACGACGAGCCCCAGACCGTCACCGCCATGGCGTCCCCCGCCGGCCGGGAAGAGAACAGCGTCACCGCCAGCCAGGCGATGCCGGTCAGCGTGAGGCCGATCCAGACACCGCTGCCCAGGATCAGCAGCAGCGACAGCAGCAACAGCGCGGTGATCGCCAGGTCACTCATTACGCAGCGCCTCCGCCGGCACCAGGGTGACCCGCCGACCGCGCAGTTCGAGTTGCAGCTCGTCGATGAAGGCGATCGCCAGGATCACCGTGCCCAGCGCCATGCCCAGTTGCGG
>JANNDB010000443.1:0-2635 GCA_031387285.1 Betaproteobacteria bacterium
GCGACCACCTTCGCGCCAGCAGCCCGTGCCGCCTCCACGTGTTTCTGCAGGCTCTCCTCCTGGATACCGAAGCCCCAGTCCGCCATCAGATACCGGGGATTGGCAATCGGGGTATAGGGAAAGGCCTGGCCGAGGATGGCGCAGGAGACACCATTGATCTCGCGCAGCACGTACGGCTTGAACACCGGATCACCAAAATCGTTGGTCTTGATGTTCTGCGCGAGAAACTCGATGCTGCCGGCAAAGTCCTTCTCGACGATCTCCTTGACGCGCTCCATGCCCAGCGTGAATTCCCAGTGGCCGGTCATGATGTCCACACCCAGCAGCTTGGCGGCATCGACCATATCCTGGCCTTTGGTCCACAGGGCTGTTCCCGACCCCTGCCAGGTGTCACCCCCGTCGAGGAACACTGCGCCCGGGCGGCTCGCCTTCATGCGCTTGACCAGCGTAGCCAGATGGGCGAATCCGCCCACCTTGCCGTAGCGCCGCGCGGCGCGCTCGAAGTCCAGTGATGTGAGCGCATGCGCCTGCGCCGTGCCCGGCTGCACCCCTGCTGTCTTGAGCAGGTGCTGCCCCACCAGATGCGGCAACTGCCCGCGCATGCTGCCGAATCCGAGGTTGACGCTGGGCTCGCGGAAATGCATGGGCTTGAGCTGCGCATGGCAATCGGTCATGTGCAGGAAGGACACGGAGCCGAAGCGCGGCATCTCGTACAGGCGCTCCGAGGCCTGGGCCGCGTCGGCGTCGGCGTGGCGCGCAAGCCCCATGCCGGCCATCATTGCGGCCCCGAGGACCTGAAAGAACTCGCGCTTGCTCAGGTTCATGCTGTGTTACTTCCTTCTATTCGCAAACACTGATTCAATCGGCAAAAAAAGCACCGGGGGACTGCCCGGCGCGGGGGATCCGCAAGGACCCGTGCCAGTCTATTGGTTGACCGGTGATTTGGGGTCCAGCAGCAAACCAACCAGGTGCCGCACCTGCGCCTCGGACAGGATGCCCGAGTGCCCCGCCCGCGGCATGTTCGAACAGGCGTTGTAGGCCTTGGCATTCCAGATCTTGCCCCAGGTGTACTCGACGATCGGTTTGGCGCCCGCACTGCCAGGGTCGCTCACACCCCGCAGCTTTCCATAGTTGTACAGACTGGGGCCGATCGTGCCGTAGGAGATTTCGGCCTTGTCGATCTGGTGGCAGTTGTAGCAGTTACCGCCGTTAGCCTGGCTTGGCTCATCGGTCCAGGTCATGCCGCGGCCGCTCTGGGCAATACGTTCGCCCTCGCGCCAGTCACCGATGAACTTGCCGTCAGCGGGCCACACGATCGCCTTGAAGTTGGCTTGTTCAATGGCCTTGCTCCAATCGGCGTCGAGCGGCTTTCCGGCGACGTCGGCCGCGCTGCACAGGCGATTGGTGTCGTCCTGCACCAGACGGTTCACGTCCACCGGCCCCTCCGTGCGGAAAGATGCCTTGACGATTTCGGCGGTGATACGGTCCACGTCGGCGCTTCGGGGCCCGCTTGCGCAGCTGGCAAGCAGGAACAGCAATACGGGCGCGAGGATTCTCAGGTTTGCCATGATCAATGCTCCTTCAGCGCTTGATGGCCGGCGCTATCGACTCGCCGCCCTTGCCATTGACACCCAGGAACATACCCAGCGCGATCGTGGCGTCACTGCCAAACAGCGGGTAGGGGAAGCGCTGCTGGCGGTAACAGTCGTTCAGCCGCAGTTGCATACCCCACATCTGTCCGTTGGAGACGCGGTAGGCCGGCCAGGCGCCAAACCCGTTACCCGCTCCGGGGTTCCTGGTCAGGTTGGGCAGATCCTGCAACCGGATACGTTTGCCGTCTTCGCCATGGCAGGAGGCACAGGCAAAGTCGTGCGGACCGGCGCGCATGTAGAAGAGGCGTTTGCCCACTTCGTACATGGTCTGCTCCTGCAAAGTGTTGTAGGGCAGGTTGAACTTTTTGCCGCGTGATTCCGCCGATATATAGGCCACCAGGGCAGTCATGTTGACCTGCTCACCACGCCCGAATGCAGTCTTGGCGATGTCCTCGGCCTTGAAACCCTGCAACGCCTCCATACACGTCAAAAGGCGCGACTCCAAATCCTGCACCCGCCCGGTATCGGCAAAGTAACGCGGCAACTCGACAAACGCCCCGGCCACGACACCCTTGCCTTTGCCCAGGTCACACTGTTCCAGCGATGCATTCTTCGGGCCGCGCTTTTGTTTCCATACGCCTTCGCCCTTGGCCTCAAACAGGTCAGCCGGATTGCCGTCTGCCAGCATGGCGCGGTATTCCGCGATACCGTCTGCGGCACTCTTCTGGGCCCAGGCCGCATTGCTGCCGACGGCCAACATGACAGCCACCAGCCCCAACCAGGTCTTGATCATCGATTTGTCTCCAACATTATTTGTCGCGGCATCAGGTGCCACGATCAGCGTGCAGGCGCGTCAGGTGACGGTCGCTTCGTCGGTGCGGGACTCGCCCTTGTTGTCCTTCCAGGTCACCGCGATCTTGTCGCCGGCCTTGGCGCCCTTCAGGGTGAACTGCAGGAACGGGTTTTTGGCGACGGCGGGACCCCACTCCGCGGTGAGCACCGGTTTGCCGTTGTGACTGGCCGACACATCGGTGATGTGCCAG
>JANNDB010000451.1:0-2874 GCA_031387285.1 Betaproteobacteria bacterium
GACGCAATCCGAATCCCCCACAAGAATTGGCGGTCACCTGCTGGTCGAATGCCTGATCGCACAGGGCGTGACGCACGCCTTTGGTGTACCCGGCGAGAGCTATCTTGCAGTGCTGGACGGCTTTCACCTGCATGCCGACAAGATACGCTTCATCATCAACCGCCAGGAGGGCGGCGCCGCCTTCATGGCCGACGCCCATGCGCGGCTGACCGGGCGCCCGGGTGTGTGTTTCGTGACGCGCGGCCCCGGCGCCACCAATGCCTCGGTGGGGGTGCACACGGCTTTTCAGGATTCAACGCCCCTGGTGCTGTTTGTCGGTGACGTGGCCAGCGACACGCGCGACCGCGAGGCTTTCCAAGAGGTGGACTACGGCAGTTTCTTCGGTCCGAGCACCAAGGGCATGGCCAAGCGGGTAGAACGGATCGACGACGTTTCGCGCATTCCGGAATACGTCGCGCGCGCTTTTGCCACCGCCATGAACGGCAGGCCGGGACCGGTTGTGCTGGTGTTGCCGGAAGACATGCTGGCGTCCCCCGTGCCGGCCACGGCGCCCGCCCCCATACCGCGCATCGATGCGGTCGAGGCCTGGAGTGACCCCGGCTCGCTGCGCCGACTGCGCGAGTTGCTGCTGCAATCGCAGCGTCCCTTCGTGATTGCCGGCGGTGGCGGCTGGACGCCCCAGTCGGCGCAGGCGCTGCAGCGTTTCGCCGAGAACTGGAAGCTGCCTGTTGGAAACGCCTTCCGTTTCCAGGACACCTTCGACAACTTCCATCCGCTGTACGCGGGCGACGTCGGCATCGGCATCAATCCGAAGCTGGCGCAGCGCATCAAGGACAGCGACCTGATCCTCGCCATCGGCCCGCGCCTGGGGGAGATGACGACGGGCGGCTACACCCTGCTGAGCGCACCGCAGCCGCGCCAGAAGCTGGTGCACATCCACGCCAGCGCCGAGGAACTGCACCGGGTCTACCACGCCGACCTCGCCATCAACGCCACCATGAACGCGGCCGCGCGTTCGCTGGAAGTGCTGACTGCACCCCCTGTGTTGCCCTGGGAAGCCTGGAGCCAGGCCTGCAACACCGACTACGTCGCCAACCTGCAGCCGCAGGCGCTGCCGGGCGACATCGACATGCCGGCCATCGTCGCCCTGCTGCAAAAGCATCTGCCGGCCGACACTGCCCTGACCAACGGCGCCGGCAATTTTGCGAGTTGGATCCACCGTTTCTTTCGCCACCATGGACTGGCCAAGGGGCACAAGACACAACTCGCGCCGACGGCCGGCACGATGGGTTACGGCGTGCCGGCGGGAATCTCTGCAGCGATCAGCACCGGGCGGCTGGGGTTCACCATCACCGGAGACGGCGACTTCCTGATGAACGGCCAGGAGCTGGCCACTGCGGTGCAGTACGGGGCCAAGACCATCATCGTTTTGCTCAACAACGGCATGTTCGGAACCATACGCATGCACCAGGAGCGCGAGTATCCGCTGCACCAGGCGGGAACCGAACTGCACAACCCGGACTTCGCGGCCCTTGCCCGCGCCTATGGTTATGCCGGGGTGAAGATCAGGGAGACGGCAGAGTTTGAACCCGCGCTGCTGGCAGCACTGGCGCGCAAGGAAGGCACGCTGATCGAAGTGGCACTGGACCCGGAGGTCATCACCACGCGGGGCACGCTGTCGGCCATCACGCAGACGGCCTTGCGCTCGTCACGCGTGCAGACTCATAACTGAAAGGCGAGCCAGCGCACCAGGCCTTCCGTGAACTGGCGCGTCAGCCCAGGCGCGCCCGAACCGTACAGGACGCAGCCCGCGCGAAGGCTGTCGAACCATGCATTGAAAGCTGCAATGTCGACAGGGGCGTAGAAAGCCACCATCAATTCGTAGTTCAGGAACAGGCTGCGCCCGTCCAGGTTGGCAGAGCCGGCCAGTGCCAGTGCGTCGTCGATCAGTACCAGCTTGGCGTGCACCATGGCCGGAGCCAGTAGCACGCGGGCGCCGGCTGCGGCCAGTTCCCGCAGCGCCGGGTTGCGCGCCAGGTCCGCCAGAAGGTGGTTGGAGCGCTCCGGCAGCACGAGCTCCACGGCAACGCCCCGGCGCGCCGCCAGCGTCAACGCCATCATCAGCGTGGCATCCGGCACGAAATAGGGCGTGACCACCGCGATACGCCGTCGCGCGGTGAAGCTGCTGGAAATCAGCAAGGCATACAGGGTGTCGTCCGCCTGGTCGGGGCCGCTGGGGATCAGCTGGGCGAGGGAAGTGCCTGCCGAGGCCGGCACTGCAACGGGCGGGTCGGCCAGGTGGCAGCTTGTGTCCGTGGCGAAGGCCCAGTCTTCGTCGAAGCGTGCCTGGGCCTCGTGCACGAGGGCGCCGCGGAAGTCGAAACTGAGGTCGATCCAGGGGAGGACTGGCGGACTGGCGAGGGGATTACCGCAGAAATACTCTGCAGCCAGGTTGCGCCCGCCCGCCCAGGTGCGTGTGCCGTCCGCGATGACCAGCTTGCGATGGTTGCGCAAGTTGGTGCGGCCCGGCAGGGCCGACCGAAAGGGTGACACAAAGACCGCGACGCTGACGCCGGCGGCGGCGATGCGGCGCAAATCCGGACGTCCTCCCAGATAGCGGCCTACGCCGTCGATGAGCAGGCGCACGCGCACGCCCTCCTGCGCGCGGCGCACGAGCAGAGTGGTGATGTCCTCGCCCAGCGCATCCCGCCCCAGGAGGAATGTGCAGACATCCAGGGACCGGGTCGCGTCCTGTATCACGGCCATCAGCGCGGCGAGAGCGGCCGCGCCGTCGCCGTGGATGGCGAGGTCCTCGCAGGCGCAGGCGTCGGCAAGCCCCATGGCCCGGGCCAGCTGCCGGAACCGGCCGGCTGG
>JANNDB010000456.1:0-3378 GCA_031387285.1 Betaproteobacteria bacterium
ACCACGATGTCCAGGCCACCAAAGGCGGCGCGCGCCTGCTCCACCATGGCGTTGCCGCTGGCCGGGTCGCAGACATCGCTCCAGTTGGCGGCGGCTCGGCCGCCACGCGCCTGTATGGCCGCGACGGTTTGTGCTGCCGACGTCTGCGCGTCGCTTTCGCCGGCGTGGCGCCGGTTGTTTACCAGTACGGCCGCACCGCATTCGGCCAGGTGCAGTGCGTAGGCACGCCCCAGGCCCTTGCCGGCGCCGGTGACGATGGCTATGCGGCCGCTCATATCAACAGGCGCTGTCGTCAAGGCTTGGTCCAGGGAAAGAAGCTGGGCACGCGGCGCATGTAGTCGGCGTACGCCGGCTTGGTCTTGGCCAGGTAGCGCTCCTGCATGGGTGTGGCTGACCCGGCGCTCATGAACCAGCTTACATAGAGCGGGCAGACAAGGGCCAGCCAGCCCCAGGGATGCACCAGGCCGAGCGCACCAAAACTCCACCAGATCATCGTCTCACCAAAATAGTTGGGGTGGCGCGTGAGGGCCCACAAGCCGGTATCGAGCACCATGCTGCGATCTGTGCGTTGTTTCTTGAAACGTTCCAGCTGCAGGTCACCACCGACCTGGAAGTAATAGCCCGCCGCGAACAGAACCAGGGCCAGGGCATGCTGCCAGCCCAGCGGATGGGCTCCGACCGAAACGGCTGCGACCAGCCCGATGGACCAGAGCCAGACTGTCACGCCCTGCATCATGAAAACCTGAAAAAAGCTCCACCACCACCACTTGCCACCAAAGCGCCGCCTCCAGGCGGCGTAGCGTCCGTCTTCACCGTGCCCGGCATTACGCAGGCCGATGTGCAGCGACATGCGCAGGCTCCACAACAGCAGCAGCGCAACCAGGAACACCTCATGCTCCGACCAGTCGCCACGCCGTGCGACCAGCACGATGTCGGGCACGGCTGCCGCCAGGGGGTAGAAGACATCCATGATGCCGGTATCGCGACGCCACAGGCTGAGCAGCCAGATGGCGGTCAGCAGTACTCCGGTGATCGCGCCGGCGCGCAGGTAGATCGAAACAAACCAGGAGCCAGGGGTATCGCGCGTACTGAAGAACCAGAACAGGCCTACAGCCAAGGCTGCAACCGGATACAGAAACTCGCGCAGCGTTCCGACGCGCAGCTCGGGACGGCGCCGGAACACCAGCAGGCCACCCACCCAGACCAGCCAGAGTACGGTAACGGCGGGGACCAGGACCACTTTCATGCAGCAGATTTCCCGCTCAGCAGGCCGTCGCGCATATCGGAGCCATTGGCCCAGCAGGAGTGGGTGCCGCTGCACAGCTTGTGCGGCAGCTCGATGCGGCACACCGGGCCATCCATGAAGCGCTTGCAGTCGATCAGCAGGGCTTCGGAGCGCTGCGTGTTCTCATTGGTGATGAAGGTGACCAGGTAGCCGTCGTCCTCGTCCTTCGCATTGACGCGTGGCGCGAACGGTGCTTCGCTGGCAAACTGGCCTTCGGGCAGGTGCAGCTCCCACGACTCGCCGGTCTGCAGATCGTGCTTGACGTACCCGTGGAACAGGAACCAGCCCGGCACCTGCACCGCGCTGTAGGCATAGCGGTATTTGCGTGTGGCGTAGCGCTGGTTGAACATGCCGAACTCCAGAATGCGATCGTCCAGCCGCTGCTCGCTTGTCTTTCCGGTGACAAGGTTGAAGCGCCAGCGGTGCAGGTGCGTGCCCATCTTGTACTGGTCCAGATAGGACATCATGCGCTCGTAGCCAGCCGGCGCTCCAGAGAAATTCTTCGGCTCGGGTTCGTCCTCGAAATACCCGTCCAACACGATCTCATCCCCTTCTTCGTAGGCGTTGAGCCAATGCAGCACGAAGGTCGGTGCGGCTTCGAACCAGCGGATCTCGCTGCTTTGTCCGCGCCGCGGAATGATGGCAAAGCGCGAGGGCTGATCGGCGTGGAACTTGACCACGTGTTTGCCCGCCTTGAGCAGTTCCGCATCCCAATACAGGGGAAAGTCGTTCAGGATGGCAAAGTGCTCCGTGAACGCCATGTCATGCGGCAAGCGTGGCCCAGGCAAGGGGATCGGCACGTAATGGACCAGTTTGTCGTTGCGGTCCACCACGCCGTAGTGCATGTAGGGCGCATGTTTGGAATAGTTGAAGAACAACATCTCGCCGTTCGATTCGTCCACCTTCATGTGGGCCGAGATGCCGTCCAGCGGCGACCACGGCGGTATGCCCTTTTGCTCCAGCGTCAGCGGGTCCAACCGGTAGCCTTCGCCGCACTGGTAATACGACGTGAACGCCTTACCTGCATGCACCACCACGTCGGTGCTCGACGCATCCTTGATGGAACCGTGCGCGCCCCAGCCAGGGCGCTTCGAGAGGCGCGGGTCCTCCATCAGACCCGCCCACAGGCGATGGCCCGCCTCCTGTTCCGCCTGCAGGCCCTTGGTCTGCACGAAGCGGTTGCGGTAGCTCGCCTGGCCGTCCCTGAAGCTGATCATGTGGATCATGCCGTCACCGTCGAACGGGTGGTAGCGTCCGATCGACTGGTAGACCGGATTTTGCGTGTTGCGCAGGTAGACGCCGTCGATGTCGGTGGGAATGCGGCCTTCGAGCACGCGCATGTCGCTGGCATTGACTTCTTCGAGCAAGGGCGTCCAGGCGCCGCGCAGGTAAGGGTGGTCACCGGGCACGATGTCGCTGGCGACACGGTTGATCAACTCTGTAGACATAGGGTCCTTTCAGTTTGGGTCAATGGGCGGCGCCTTCGAACGTGACGTCCCAGGGATTGACAGGTTCGGCGCAGACACTGCACACCACACGCGGCACAAAGGCTTTGCCGCAAGCAGTGTGGGTAGGGCGGATCGAACTGGGCTGGTGCAGGTAGTCACGGCCGGCCCAGGTGGAAAAACATACCAGGTAGCCGAACAGGTCGCGGCTGGCCGGGGTCAGGCGGTAGATGTTGCGCCGCGCGTCCGTCAAGTCGCCCTGGCACACCAGCAAATTCGACTCCACCATGGCGCTCAAACGGCGCGAGAGCACGCTGCTGGCGATTCCCAGCGCGTGGCACAACTCGTCAAAGTAATGGCAGCCCAGAACGATGGCAGTGACGATCAGCAGCGACCAGCGATCCACGCGCATACCCAGGCCCAGGCCGGTTGCGTCGCTCGCGGCCACTCTGGCAGTGCGGCCAGCCTCTTGCGCCTTGTCCAGCAGGTGCTGGTTGACTTCCAGGCCCAGGCGCAGGTCACCGATGCCGACCTTGCCGCCGCAGGCCGAGCAGGCAAGAATGGGTTTGAAGGCCTGCCCGCAACGACGATGCAACAGACGCCCGGGCAACACGGCCTTGCGACTGCCCCAGCGCTTTTCCCACATCC
>JANNDB010000468.1:0-4333 GCA_031387285.1 Betaproteobacteria bacterium
GGGCCAGCGAGATGATCAGCAGGGTGACCAGCACCTCGATCATCGAAAAACCGCGCATGCCGCGTCGCGCAGCCGGGTGGGTATGGGTTACAGGGTTCACGATCTCCCCTCGTTACTTGGTGATGCTGCCCGTAGCGGCAACCGTTACAACCCGGGGCGTCGGACTGTCCCAGGTGCCGCTGAGGGTGAGCGTCGCGGCCCCGCCCGCTCCCTGGGTGCTGTTGGGGTTGAACCGGATCACCGCAGCCGAGCCCACCAGAGTCAGGTTGCCGTCCAGCGGTGGACGCACTACCACGATGGGGTTGGGGATTTGCGCAGTAGGCAGTGCCACGCAAGTATCGGGCACGACGGCCTCCACGCAGACCAGCCAGCCGCGTGTCCAGTCGGTGCCGCAGGTGGTCGCATCGGTCGCCGTGTTGCTGCGCGCGCACATCAGTGCGCGCTGGTTGAGTTTGATCGCTTCGCCCCGGGCCTGGTTCAGATCGTTCACCAGCAGCCCCAACGCCGAGGACTGGCGCATGGTGTTCAGCACCTGGCGCATCGATGGAATCGCCACCACCGCCAACAAGGCGCCGATCACGATCACGATGAGCAACTCCACCATCGTGAATCCGCGGGAGACATCAACCTGCTTGTTCATAGTGCCGAAGGCTAACGCAGTCGGCCGGCATCGGGAACACCCGGACGACAAACGGCAGCGGATGCCCGCCAGGCGGCGCAACGCGCGTCGCCGGTTCGCGCCAGAATTCCCGGCATGTGACCAATGTCACGCTTTCCCCCTCGCATGACCCTCCGCCTTTCTTCGCTTTTGCTGGCAAGTGCTGTACTGGCAGGCACCACCGGCGCGCGCGCGCAGTACAACATCGACCCGATGGCCCATTGGCGCATGCAGATCGAAGAGGCCCGGCGCAAGACCCTGCCCGCCCCGCCCAAGGGAACCCGCGAGTTGCACTGGAACGCCTTGTCGCCTGCGGGCTGGAACCCGGGGCAGATACTTCAGCGACTGGGCGTGCGCAACATTTCAGATGGCAATCCGCGCGCCAGAGACGTGGAAGCGCAGATCCAGCAGGAGTGGGACAAGGCGCCGACCGTGCCCCTGAACGACGACTCCCCCGTGCGCATGACGGGTTACCCAATCATCCTCGGCGCGGGCGAGGGACTGGCACGGACCATCCTGCTCGTACCGTATCGGGGTGCGTGTATCCACAGCCCGGCGCCGCCCGCCAACCAGATGGTGATGGTTTCCTTCAAGCAGGGCCTGCCCCGCAATATGGACACGACCGCGCTGTGGGTTACCGGCAAAATCCACGTGCTGGCAGCACCGACCCCTTATGGCCGTGTTGCCTACACCATGTCGGACGCCACCTGGCAGAAGTACCCCGTAGAGAAGTACACGTTGCCGCAATACGTGCCGCTGCGCTGACGCCGGACAGCCCATCGATGCTGACGGACGGCGCGACGCAAACCGATGACGGATGGATGGACGTCGCCCTGGACCAGGCGCGCGCGGCCATAGGAGTTTGTGAGCCCAACCCGCGCGTGGGCTGCGTGCTGGTGGCGCCCACGGGCCAGGAAATCTCCCGTGGCTCCACCCAGCAGAGCGGCGCTGCACATGCCGAGGTGATGGCGTTGCGGCAGGCCCGCGAGCGCGGACACTCGACCCTGGGCGCCACCGTCTATGTGACGCTGGAACCGTGTGCGCACCAGGGCCGCACCGGGCCGTGTTGTGACGCCCTGGTGCAAGCCGGCGTGCGCCGGGTCGTGGCCGCACTGGAAGACCCGAATCCGCTGGTCGCCGGGAACGGCTTTCGCCGGCTGCGCGCGGCCGGTGTCGAGGTGCAGGTCGGTCTGTGCGCCGAAGCCGCGCGTGAGCTCAACATCGGGTTTTTCAGCCGCATGCTGCGGCGCAAACCGTGGGTGCGCATGAAGATCGCCGCCTCGCTCGACGGCAGCACCGCGCTGCGCAACGGCCAGAGCCAGTGGATCACCGGGGCCGCCGCACGCGCCGATGGCCACGCCTGGCGCGCCCGCGCGAGCGCCGTGCTCACCGGTATCGGCACCGTGCTCGATGACAACCCCCGGCTGGATGTGCGCGAGGTTGCCGTGCAGCGCCAGCCGCTCCTGGTAGTGGTGGACAGCCGCCTGCAACTGCCGCCCACCGCAGCCCTGTTCCTTGCGAACCGCCAGCTGCTGGTATATGCCGCCGCACAGCATCCGGAGCAACAGGCCGCGTTGGAGCAGCGTGGTGCCCAGGTGATCCACCTGCCCGCCGCTGAGGGGCGCGCGGCCGGCAAGGTGGATCTGGCAGGCATGCTGACCGATCTGGCGCAGCGCGGCGTGAACGAACTGCACATCGAGGCCGGCAGCAAACTCAACGGCTCCCTGTTGCGCGAAGGGCTGGTGGATGAACTGCTGGTCTACCTCGCGCCCAGGCTGCTGGGTCCAGGCCAACCGTTGGCCGCGCTTGATCCGCTGACGGACCTGGGGGCCGCCCTGCCCTTGCAGTTTCGATCGGCAACCCTGGTCGGCGACGACCTGCGCGTTCTGGCGCGCGTGCCCCGCGAACCGTGGTACTGAGCCGACTGGGCGCTTCGGAAATTCGGCCACGCCAATCCCTGCGAAAATAGCGGCATGTTCACCGGAATCATCACCGGCGTGGGGCGCATCGCCGCCGTTCACGCGCTTGGAAGCTCTTTGGCACACGGCAAACGGCTCGTCCTGTCCTGTCCGGATGGCTATCTGGACGACGCCGTGCCGGGCGACAGCATTGCCATCAACGGCGCCTGCATGACGGCCAGCCTGATTGACCTGCCGAACCGGCAGTTCAGCGTGGAGGTTTCAGCCGAATCGCTGGACAAGACCGCCGGACTGGACCAGACCGGACCGGTCAACCTGGAAAAGGCGCTGCGCGCCCATGACCGCCTGGGCGGTCACCTGGTCTCAGGCCATGTTGATGGCATTGGCCGCATCAGCCACTTTGCCGAGGTGGGTGAAAGCTGGGAGTTGCGCATCCTGGCGCCCGCCGCGCTGGCGAAATACCTGGCTTACAAGGGTTCCATCACGGTCAACGGGGTGAGCCTCACGGTAAACCGCGTCAGCGATCTGGCCACCGGCTGCGAGATCAGCATCAACCTGATCCCGCATACCGTCAGCAACACCGCATTGGGCGCGCTCGGCGCGGGAAGCACCGTCAACCTGGAAGTTGACCTGATCGCGCGTTATGTTGAACGCATGCTGGGCCAGGTGTCGCAGGCGAGTGCAACGGGAGCGCGTGCATGACCGGTTTTCAGCCCGCGCCGATCGCTTCGGTCGCCGAAATCGTCGAGGAAATGCGCGCCGGACGCATCGTCATACTGGTCGACGAGGAGGACCGCGAAAACGAAGGCGATCTGGTGCTGGCGGCCGACCATGTGACGCCGGCAGCCATCAACTTCATGGCCCGTTTCGGCCGCGGTCTGATCTGCCTGACGCTGACCCGCGCCACCTGCGAACGCCTGCAGTTGCCGCCGATGGCAACCCGCAATGGCACCAAACACGCGACCGCATTCACCGTGTCCATCGAGGCTGCAGAAGGCGTCAGCACCGGCATTTCTGCCGCAGACCGGGCCCGTACCGTGCAGGCGGCCGTGGCACCGGACGCCACGGCGGCGCACCTGGTGCAACCCGGCCATGTGTTTCCATTGCAGGCGGTGGACGGCGGCGTGCTGATGCGCGCCGGCCACACCGAGGCTGGCTGTGATCTCGCCGCCATGGCCGGATGCTCGCCCGCCGCCGTGATCTGCGAGATCATGAAGGACGACGGCACCATGGCGCGCCTGCCGGACCTGCAACTGTTCGCCGCCGAACACGGGCTCAAGATCGGCACCATCGCCAGCCTGATCGAACACCGCAGCCGGGTCGAGTCGCTGGTACGCAAGCTCGGTTCACGCATGCTTCGCACTGCCAGCGGCGAATTCATGGCGCACGCCTTTCGCGATAGCACCGGGCACGGCATTCACCTGGCACTGGTCAAGGGCAGCTGGGGTGCCGAGGAGAGTGTCGCTGTGCGGGTGCATGAACCGCTCTCGGTACTCGATGCGCTGGAGGTGAACCGTAGCATGCACTCCTGGAGCCTGGACGCCTGCCTGGCGCGTGTTTGCAGTGAGGGCAAAGGCGTCATCGTGCTGCTCAATTGCGGCGAGAGCGCGGCGCAGTTGTTGCAGCAGTTCGAGGGTACGGCGCGAGCGTCCGAGGCGCCAGAGCGCGGCCGGATGGATTTACGTACCTACGGTATTGGCGCGCAAATCCTGCGCGACTGCGGCGTGAACAAGATGCTGCTGATGGGCAATCCGCG
>JANNDB010000592.1:0-5511 GCA_031387285.1 Betaproteobacteria bacterium
CTATACACCCTTTTTTACCTCGCGTAATCACTGTGCGTGAGGCTGCACGTCTTCATTCGTACCCTGACTGGTTTCGATTCCACATGACAAAGTGGCACGGGTTTCGGCAAATCGGTAATAGCGTTCCGCCGCTACTCGGTCGCGCTGTTGCCGGCCAGATCATGCAGGCGCTCGATCTGCAGCCCATCAAGCCCGCGTCGGTAATTTCTTTGGGACGGGTTGAACTTCTCACCTATGACATGGGCGAAGCCGCCCGTCACTTCGTAGTACCGCGTGGCGTAATTGCACAGCGCAATCGAAAGATCGTCGGCACGCAACAGCTTGATACTCAGGAGTCACTGTATGCCTGAGTCGAGGCGGGTGAAGGCGCGTCAGCCGAATCGTTACGAAGCCATCATCTCCAGAGTTTTCAAACTGCATTTCAATGCCGGAGTGAATGAGTTTGAATTTACCAGGGATGAGTTTGTTGCGATAGCGAAGTCACTGCGCATAGAACTTCCCAAGAATGTCGGCGATGTAATTTATTCGTTTCGATACCGCGCTGAACTGCCCCGTGGCATACGCTCCACCGCCGCGAACGGACGTGAATGGATCATTGAAGGCGCTGGCCGTGCGCGATACAGGTTCAAGTTGGTAAGCCTGAATCGCATCGTGCCACGTGAAGAACTCCTTACCATCAAGGTGCCTGACGCCACGCCGGAGATCATTGCGGAGTACGCGCTGGGTGACGAACAGGCGTTGCTGGCTAAGGTTCGATACAACCGGTTGGTGGACGTTTTCCTGGGAATTGCGGCTTTCTCGCTACAAAACCATTTGCGCACCACCGTGAAGGACGTTGGGCAGATCGAAATCGATGAAATCTATGTCGGCATTGACCGCCATGGCCGTCAGTTCGTTGTGCCAGTGCAGGCCAAAGGTGGTTCGGATAAGCATGGATCGGTACAGACCCAGCAAGACGTCGCCTGCTGCGTAGAGAAGTTTCCGGGCTTGATTTGCCGCGCTGTCTCCGCGCAGTTCATGAGCGATGACCGGATCGCGATGTTTGAGCTGGCAGTAGTAGACGGTGAGGTGAGGATCATCGATGAGAAGCACTACCAGTTAGTGTCAGCTTCAAGCATCTCTAAGGAAGACCTGCGTCTATATTCGGGTCACGTGCCCCGATAGGCTGCGTCAGTGCCTGGCGCGAAGTCGAATTTCGCGGAAGTGGCAGCGCGGCTCGCGAATAGTTACAGCGTGCGGCTACGCGCCAGCGGTGGATTGCGCTCAAAGTAGCGCTGGATCCCACGCATCAACGCATCCGCCAGTTGCTGCAGGTACTCGGGGCTGTTGAGCTTGGCTTCCTCTTCCGGATTGCTGATGAAGGCGGCCTCCACGAGCACGCTGGGGATGTCGGGCGCCTTGAGTACCGCAAACGCGGCCTGCTCGACGCGCGGCTTGTGCAGCTTGCCGACCCGCCCGATCTCCCCCAGCATGGCGCTGCCCAGCGTCAGGCTGTCCTTGATCTGGGCGGTGGTGCTCATGTCAAGCAGCGCGTGCTGGACCTGCACGTCCTTGCTGCCCACATTCAGTCCACCCACCAGGTCGGCCTTGTTCTCCTTGTCCGCCATCCAGCGTGCGGCGCTGCTGGACGCGCCGCCCTGGCTCAGCGCGAACACGCTGGCGCCCTGTGGTCGCGGTGTGTAGATAGCGTCGGCATGCTGGCTGACGAACAGGTCGGCCTGCACGCGGCGCGCCTTTTGCACCCGCACGTGCAGCGGCACAAAAAAGTCGGCGTCGCGCGTCAGGTAGGCCCGCATCGCATTGCCGTTGATGCTGGTGGCGTTGATGCGTTCGCGCAGCAGGTGCGCCAGCGCCAGCACCACGTCTTTCTCGCGGGTGCCGCCCGGGCCGACCGCGCCCGGGTCCTCGCCGCCATGGCCCGGATCAAGCGCGATGATGATGAGCCGGTCGGTGCGCGACGGTGCTGCAGCGGGCGGCACGACCGGGCGGGCGGCGGACGCGGCAGCGCGCGCGGGCGCCGGTAACGGTACCGTCGAAGCTGCGGCCGCCGGCGCAGGCGTACTGGCTGGTTTGCGTTCCTGCTGCGCAATCAGCTCTCCCAGCGCGTCGGGCTTCGTGGCGCCGGACGGGCTGGCCGCGGCACTGCGCAGGCGCTCCGTGATTAGCGTCTCCAGCGGATCGGGTGCCTGGGTCGGGTAGAGGTCCAGCACCAGCCGGTGCTGGTAGGCGGCCACCGGCGGCAGGCTGAACACCTGTGGCGCAACGGCTTGCTTCAGGTCGAGCACGAGGCGCACGACGTTCTGTGCGTTCTGCCCGACGCGTATGCCCGCGATGTTGGGGTCATCGGCGCGCAACTGGGCGACCAGTTCCTTGAGCGCCGGATTCAGATCGATGCCCTCGATGTCCACCGCCAGCCGTGGCGGATTGGGCACGAACACCTGGCGCGTGCGCAGCAGGCCGTCCGACTCTATAGTCACGCGCGAATAGTCCGGTGCCGGCCAGATCCGCACGGCCACGATCGTGGCGCCGCGTGCGATGTGCGAGCGGCCCAGCAACAGCACCAGGGTGCCGCCACGCAGCAGCCCGCGTCGGCGCATCATGCCGCGAGCGCTTGCAGCAGTTGCCGGCCGCAGGCGCTGCCAGCGACCAGACGCAAGGTGCGCACGCCGTCGTCCTGCAGCGCGATGTGCAGCTCGAGATCCGCTGCGGGCAGCATGGCAGCGGCTTTTTCGGGCCACTCGGCGATCTTCAGGCCGGGACTGGAAAACAACTCGCGAAACCCCGCGTCCTCCCACTCGCGCGGGTCGTTGAAGCGGTAGAAATCGAAGTGCCAGATGTCCAGTGCGTGTGCATGCCCGGCGCGGGGCAACAGCGAATAGGGTTCGACTACGGCGTAGGTCGGGCTCTTGACGCGCCCCTGCACACCAAGGGCGTGCAACAGATGGCGCGTGAAGCTGGTCTTGCCGACGCCGAGTTCACCGTGCAGTGCGATAAAACAGTCGCGAACCGCCTCGTGCGCCGCCAGCTGCGCGGCACAGCGCCGGGTGTCGGCCTCGTCCTTCCAGACCAGGGTTTTTACAATCGGTGGATGGTCGCTACCCGCTTGCATGTCGATGGCAGTCAATTGGTGTCCGTGATTCAGGCGTGGAGCCAGGAACTCGGATTCTCCCAAATCGGCGTGACCGGGATCGACCTTTCCAGCGCCGAGCCGGGTTTGATGGCCTGGCTCGCGCTGGGGTTTCATGGGGACATGGCCTATATGGCGCAGCACGGCGTCAAGCGCGCCCGCCCGGCCGAGCTCGTCCCGGGCACGGTCAGCGTGCTGACGCTGCGCATGGATTACCTGCCGCAAGCCACGCCGGATGGTTGGCAGGGTATGACGTTCGAGCGCCTGAAACATGTCGACCAAGGTACGGTCTCCCTGTATGCGCAGGGGCGTGATTACCACAAGGTGCTGCGCCAGCGCCTGCAACAGCTCGCTACCCGTATTGCCGGGGCAGTCGGCCCGTTGGGGTACCGGGTCTTCACCGATTCGGCGCCGGTACTGGAGGCAGAACTCGCTGTGCGCAGCGGCCAGGGCTGGCGCGGCAAACACACGCTGGTGCTCAACCGCGACGGCGGTTCGATGTTTTTCCTGGGCGAGATATTTCTCGATCTGCCGCTGCCGGTCAGCGCCGCGCAGAGCGAGCACTGCGGCAGTTGCAGCGCCTGTATCGATGTCTGCCCGACGCAGGCGATCGTGGGCCCGTACCGTCTCGATGCGCGCCGCTGCATTGCCTATCTGACGATTGAATACGCCGGCTCCATTCCTGAGCCGCTGCGCCCGCTCATGGGCAACCGCATCTATGGTTGCGACGATTGCCAGCTGGTCTGCCCCTGGAACAAATACGCGCAGCGCAGCGCCTTGCCCGATTTCGACAGCCGCGCCGGCTTCAGCGGGGAACAACTGGTCACACTTTTCTCGTGGACCGAGGCCGAGTTCCTGCGGCGTACCGAAGGAAGCCCGATCCGCCGTATTGGCCATGCCCGATGGCTGCGCAACGTTGCCGTGGCCATGGGCAATGCGCTGGCGCTTGGGCCCGATCCGGCCATTGAACAGGCACTGCGCCAGCGCGCGCTGGATGAAAGCGCGCTCGTGCGTGAACATGTCGCGTGGGCCTTGGGCTACCATCAGGCGCAACACCACACGCCGTAGTCAACTACCTCACAGCCCCCACCCCATGCACCGCTTGCGCCTGCTCATTATCGACCCGCAGAACGACTTCATGGACATTGCCGGCGCCGCCTTGCCCGTACCCGGGGCGGACGCCGACATGCAGCGCCTTGCGGCCCTGGTTCGCCGCCTGGGTGCGCACATCGACGACATGGTGGTGACGCTGGACTCGCACAACAGCATCGGCATCGAACGGGTCACGTTCTGGCAGTCGGCGGGCGGCGCCCCGGTTCCGCCTTTCACGGCCGTGACCGCCGCCGACGTGCGCGCCGGGCGTTTTGTCCCGCGGGATGCGCGCCTTCTCCCGGGCGTGCTCGACTACCTGGACGCGCTGGAGGCGGGCAGCGGGCGCACCCTGATAGTCTGGCCGGTGCATTGCGTGGTCGGCTCCTGGGGCCACAACATCCACGCGGGCCTGTACGCGGCCGTCGCCGAGTGGGAGTTTGCCCGTATGCGGACCTGCGAGAAGGTGCAAAAGGGCGCCCACCCCATGACCGAGCAATACAGTGCGTTCCGCGCCGAGGTGCCGCGCCCCGACGACGCCCGTACACAGAACAACGCGGCCTTGATGGCGCGCATTGGCGGCGGCGAAGAACTGCTGCTGGTCGCTGGCGAGGCCCAGAGCCATTGCGTGGCAGCCTCGGGCGATGACATGCTGGCCCAACTGGATGCGCGACGCCTGCGCAATACCGTTTTCCTCACCGACTGCATGAGCCCGGTGACGGGTTTCAGTGCGCTGGGCGAGCAGTTTCTCGAGCGCGCGCGCGCGGCCGGAGCACAGACCCTCAGCAGCGCCGCCTTGATGGCCAGCTTCGAATGAGCAGCGTGCCGGGCTACTTGCGCGCGGCGCGCAGCGCCGGCGGCGCGGCGAGGGCCTTGCGATGAGTCCATCCGGGTTCGCCGCGCAGGGCCGCCCGTCACGTTGGGGCTTGGGGCTCGTCCGCTGGATGCGCGGCTGGTGGGCCATCGTCCAGTTTGGAGCGCAGATGCTGGTGCTGGCGCTTTCGCCGTCGAGTTACCGCAGGAGCCAGCGCCCCGTGTTGTACCAGCAGTTGCACGATGCAACCCTGCCGCTCATACCCGGCTTTGTGGCGATCAGCTCGGTGGTGAGCCTGGTGATCATCCAGATCGTGGTCGCGACCTCCGCGTCCTATGGCCTGAGCCGCTACGCGCTCGACGTGCTGGTGCGCACCCTGGTGATCGAACTCATGCCCTTGCTGGTGGCCCTGTTTGTGGCCCTGCGCTACACCATGCCGGGCGGTGAGCAGGTATCCGCGCTGCGCTCGGCCGGCCTGCTG